>JBOHTL010000380.1:0-1937 GCA_050733735.1 Gemmatimonadaceae bacterium | reverse complement strand
GAACTAGTCTCGTCACGCCGAAGTTGCTGCTGCGAGGGATGGGTCCACCTTGAGCGAACCGCCCGCGACGGGACGCTCACGAAGTGAGCGCACCGGAGCGGACAGCGAGGACCGGACGAGCGTCCGGACGGAGCGCAAGCGACGGAGGACGCGAGGAGGAAACGCAGCGTGGTTTGCGAAGGTGGACCTCATCCCGAGCCCGCAGCGTGGTCGGCGTGACGAGCTCCAGTCCGAGCCCGCAGCGTGGTTCGCTCGACCTTGCGCCTTGCTGTACTTTCTACGCCGCATGCAAGACCTCACCACGGGCTCGCTGAGCCGGCATCTGCTGAAGACGACGGGCTACATGCTCGTCTCGATGGTCTTCCAGACCCTCTACTTTCTCATCGATCTTTACTGGGTCGGCCGGCTCGGCACCGCGCAGGTCGCGGCGGTCGGGATCGCGGGCAACCTCACCTTCATCGTGCTGGCGCTCTCCCAGATGCTCGGCGTCGGCACGACCGCGGTCGTGTCGCACGCCGTGGGACAGAAGGATCATGCGCGCGCGCAGCTGCTGTTCAATCAGTCGCAGGTGCTCTCGCTGCTGACTGGATTCCTGTTCTTCGTCGTCGCCATGCTGCTGCGCGATCCGTACGTGAACGCGATGAGCGCGGATGCCGACACGGCGCGGTACGCGCGCGAATACCTGAACTGGTTCATCCCGGCGATGGCGCTGCAGTTCGCGCTCGTCGCCATGGGCGCGGCGCTGCGTGGCACCGGGAACTTTCGTCCCGGCACGCTGGTGTCCACCGGCACTGTGATCATCAACATGGTGCTCGCGCCCTTCCTGATCTTCGGCTGGGGGACGGGGCGCGCGTACGGCGTTGCGGGCGCGGCGATCTCGTCGCTCATCGCCATCGCCGTCGGTCTCGTGTGGATCACGTTGTACTTCTACGGCCCCAAGGCGTATCTGCATCTCGCGCCGCGCACGTGGGCGCCGAGGCTCGACACGTGGAAGAAGATGCTGGCGATCGGTTTGCCCACTGGCTTCGAGTTCGCGATGATGGCGGTGTACATGGTGATCGTGTACTCGGTGTCGCGCCCATTCGGCGCGGCGGCGCAGGCAGGATTCGGCATCGGCCAGCGCATCATCCAGGCGGGATTCATGCCGGTCGTTGCGCTCGGTTTTGCCGTCGCCCCAGTCGCGGGACAGAACTTCGGCGCGCGGCTACCGGACCGCGTGAAGGCGACATTCAAGGACGGCGCGCTGATGGCGACCGGCATGATGCTGGTCCTCACGATTCTCTGCCATCTGATCCCGGGACCGCTGATCGGCGCATTCTCCGAGGATCTGGCCGTAACGGCGGTGGGCGCGGAGTACCTCGAGATCATCTCATGGAACTTCGTCGCGTCCGGACTGATCTTCGTGGCGTCGAGCATGTTCCAGGCGATGGGGAACACGGTGCCGTCGCTGATTGCGTCGGCCGTGCGCATCACGCTCGTCGCGATACCCGCGCTATGGATGTCGCGCCTGCCCGGATTTCAATTGTACTGGATCTGGTATGTGGCGGTGGGCGCAGTGATCGTACACCTGACCGTGAGCATGCTCTTCCTGCGGCGCGAGTTCAGGCGGCGGCTGGGCGGGATGGAGGCAGTGGCGCAGGTGCCGGTGGGAGCGGAAACGGCTTGATCGCTGATGCGTTCTCGACCCGCGGGAACGGCGTTCTCGGCCGGCGCGCTGAACTTCGTTCTCGGCCGGCGCGCGTGCACTTACAAGCTACGCGCGCCGCGTGATTCGCTCAGCTTGGCTCGAGAGCCTCGCGCTCCTTGGCGCCGAGCTCCTCGAGCCCGAACGGCTTTTTGCGAATCGGATTTCGGCCGATCTCGAGCTGCGCCTTGACCGCCTCGTCGGCGTGGCCGGACATGAGAAGGAACCGGGGGTGACCGCCGTTGCGCTTCAG
>JBOHTL010000379.1:0-3353 GCA_050733735.1 Gemmatimonadaceae bacterium | reverse complement strand
CTGCTCGACGAGATCTCGACGGCGGCGCGCGCCACGGGACTGGATCTCGGCGAAGTCACGCCACTCGGCGTGATTCCCGGCGAGGTCTTCGACACCCATCGCTTCAAGATGAGCGTCGTCGGTCCATATCACCGGGTCGCGCGCTTTCTCGACAATGTCGGCTCGATGACGCGCATCGTCGCCCCCATGAACGTGAGCATGGCTCCTTCGAACCGGAGCGGCGGACGTACACGCACCGGCGAGCAGGCGCTCGATCTTCAGTTCGAGATCCAGACCTACGTCGCCAGGACGGCGAATACGCCTGCTGGACCGGCGGGCAGACCAAGACCCCGGGGTCGTTAACCGTGCGAACATTCCTCATCCTCGCCAGCTTCGTCGTCCCCGTCAGCGTCGCCGCTCAGGCCTCCAAGACGAAGACGCCGTCGGCGAACATCCAGCAGCAGTCGACGCAGACGAAGTCGCCGCAAACCAAAGCGCCGCCGACCAAGGCGGCGCTGCCGACCAAGGCGGGCGCGCCAAGAACCAAGGCTGCCGCGGCACGGGACGCCAGGACGGCGGGCGGGACCAAGACGGCTCAGGGCCAGCCAGCGATCACGGTGGGCCCCGAGACCGCGCAGCGCAGCGCGCTGCCGACGATCATGCGCGAGATCTACGACTACGATACCGGCGGCCGGCGGGATCCGTTCGTCTCGCTGCTCACCAGTGAGGACCTGCGGCCGATGATCTCGGACCTGCGGCTCGTGAGCATTCTTTACGATGAATCGGGACGTCGTCCCATCGCGGTGATGCGGGACGTCCAGACCAATGCGCAGTACCGCGTGACGACAGGCTCGACGCTCGGTCGTCTGAAGGTCGCGCTGATCAAGCGCAAGGCAGTGATTTTCTCGATCGAAGAGTTCGGGCTCAACCGCCAGGACTCGCTGGTCCTGGGTGATACAACCAAAGCGAGGACGAGATGAACCGAGTGTGGACGCGTGCCACTGCATCGAGCCGCCGCACGGCGCGCGCGCTCGCGTGTGGCGTGGGCGCCGTCCTGCTGGTGGGTACCACGTTCCCTGCGCGCAATGATGGTGCTGTCACGTCGCTCAGTATCGTGCCCACGAGCAGCCAGGCGCAGATAACGATCGGAATCGAGGGCGCGGTGCAGGTCCGCGACTTCGTCCTCCGCAACCCCGACCGCATCGTGGTCGACATCTCCGGCGCGACGCTCGGCTTCCGCAAGCGCGGGTACGATCGCGTGGAGCGCGGCGGCGTCATCGACGTGCGCTACGCCCAGAACCAGCCGGATGTCGTGCGCATCGTGCTGACCCTCACCGGCCCCCGCGAGTACGCGGTGCGGCACGACGCCGTCGGCGTCGTCGTGTCGGTGGACGGCGGCGGCGACTTCCTCCCCTGGCGGGCGGGCAAGACCGGCATGCGGTCGCCCTCGATCGCCAAGAGTCGCACCAGCGGCGACGGAGTCACGCGGGCCGCGGCCACGCGCGCCCCCGCTCGCGAGATGCTGCCGGCCTCGGCCCCGTACGGGGAAGCGCGCGTGACCACCGTGGCGCAGACCAGCGGTTTCGAAGCACCGGGCTTCTACCCGCAGCAGAGCCAGCAGCCGCGCATCACGATCACCTGGGAAAACGCGAACATCCGCGACGTCATCGCGTCTTTCGCCGCCTTCTCGGGGCGCACGATCATCCCCGCGCGCGGGGTGAACGCCACCGTCTCCGCCGAGATCATCAACCAGCCGTGGGACGTCGCGATGCGCGCCATTCTGCGCGCCAACGGCTTCGACGCGGTGGAAGACGAGAACGGCATCATCATCGTGAACACGATCCAGGCGCTCGCCGAGCGGCCGCGCTACGAGGCTCTCGTCACGCAGACCGTCCGCTTCAATTACACCAGCGCGCGAGCGGTCGCCGAAGCGCTGCGCCAGCGTCTCTCCCGGGACTGCGGTGAGATGTTCGGCAATCAGGAGCCTGGACCGGCGCCGACGACATCGCAGATTCCCGGCGCCGCGGGCGCGGAGCCGGAGCAGCAGGTTGCGGCGCAGCAGGCCAGCATCCAGCAGAGCAGAATGCAGGCGGCCACTCTGAGCGCCTTGAGCGGCGGAAGCGTCGACCTGCGCTGCCCGCAGCGCGGCGCGGTGACCGCCGACACGCTCACCAACAGCGTGTCCATCACCGACGCGCCGTCGAACATGGCGCAGATGGTCGCCTACGCGCAGTCGCTGGACGTCCGGCAGCCGCAGGTGAACATCAAGGCCAAGATCATTCTCGTCGACCGGACCCAGATCGAAGGGCTCGGCCTCAAGTACGACATCGGTTCGCCGCAGCAGCACTTCAACACTGTCGTGCAGCGCACCGACAGCGTCGGAAACCCGGAGCAATTCGACAATGTCATCGCGCTCGGTGGCAACGCCATCTCCGCCATCGCCAACGCTGCGCAGGACGTCCCCGGTGCGACGCTCAGCCTCGTGTACTCCGCCGCGCTGGGCGCCTTCAGCTTCACGACATTCGTGGACGCGCTGCAGACGCGCTCCCTGCTCGACGTGCAGGCCGAGCCCAGCGTGACCACGCTCAACTATCGCCCCGCGATTCTGTCCGCCGGCACGCAGGTCCCGGTGCGCACCATCGAGCAGGGAACGGGGGGCAACGCCGGTGGCGGCTTCCCGCTGGTGACGGTCCAGATGCGTCAGACCGGCATTGTGCTCAGCGTCACGCCGTCCATCACCAATAACCGCCAAGTTATGATGAAGGTCCACGCCGAAAACTCTGACGTGTTGTTCCAGGGTGGCGACGTGGGCGCGGTTTTCCCCACCCAGAGTCTGGATGCCGAAGTGCTCGTCGCCGACGGAGAAACGGCGGTGATGGGCGGGCTCACCCAGACCAGCGTTACCATGACCAAATCCGGTATCCCGATCCTCGTCGATCTTCCCCTCATCGGACGCCTCTTCGGCGTAACCACGCGCAACGAGACGAAGCGGGATCTACTCATCCTGATTACGCCGCACATCGTCGACGAAGGTGATATGGCGATGGAGCCGCGGCGTACTCCGTAAGGAGCTCAGCGTTCATGCGTCATCCATTCGGACGTCTCGTCACGGTCGTCGCCGGAATCGCGCTCGTCGTGAGCTGCGATTCCGGTCCCACGGTCGCGACTTTCGGTAATGGCATCAGCGGCGGTCCCACGGGCACGTCGCCCGTGACGCCGCCGGCACCGGGTTCGCCCGACACGAGCGCTCCCTTCCTCGTGGTCGACACGCCGTTCACCGGGCAGCTGGTGAACGTCGGCGATTCGCTGCTCGTCGTGACGCGCATCCTCGATGATCGCCAGGTCGGCAGCTTCACGATCACCGGCTTCAAGGA
>JBOHTL010000378.1:0-3782 GCA_050733735.1 Gemmatimonadaceae bacterium | reverse complement strand
CCAAGGGCCTGTCGGTGATCGCGACGATCAGCATTCCCTTCGTGGTCGTGAGCGGCATGTGGGGAATGAACTTCGCGCACATTCCCCTCGCGGAGCAGCCGAACGCCTTCTGGTACATGCTCGCCCTCCAACTCGGGCTGTCCGCGATCCTGCTCATCATTCTTCGCGTCCGGAAGCTGATCTGATGTCGCTGCGTCTGTATGGCGTGATGATGCAGGATGGGCACACGGCCGCGAAGATTCCGATCGGCCTGCAGACGCTGCCGCTGCGCGATCTCGCGGCGGTCACGGAGGAAGGGGACTTCCGTCCCGGCGACGTCGACACCGCCGACATCGAGCGCCACATGGGGATCGTCACCAGCTTGTTCAAGTCGGAGCCTGTGCTGCCGGCGCCCGTCGGCACGGTCTTCCGCTCGCCGGAAGTCCTGCAGCGGTGGATGGAGCTGCACTACGTAGCGCTCTCAGACGCACTGGCGTGGGTGGAGGATCGGTACGCCGCGCGCGTGCACATCACCCGCGCCATGGGACGCGAGAGCGATAAGGAAGCGGGTTCCGATCTGGCGGCCATCGCCGCGGAAGTCACGCGTTCCCTGCGGCGTCACGCCGTGTCGACCGTGCCCCTGCGCAACGAAGAGGTCACCGGCATCGTGCTCAGCGCCGCGTATCTGGTCGAGCGCGACTTGTGGGAGGAGTTCGCCGACTCGGTGGACGCCGAACGCGACCGGCATCCGATCGTGAAGATCGAGCTCACGGGCCCCTGGCCGCCGTATGATTTCGTGAAAATTCAGTTCGGGGCCTGACGTGTTCTGTCCGGAATGCGGCACCTGGAACCGGGGCAGCGCGGCGTCGTGTTCCCGCTGCAGCTCCACCCTGCCGGAGCTCTCGGGCGGAAACACGGAGAAGCCGGACGAGGAAATCTCGCGTCTCCGCCAGGTCACCGGCAGCCGGTACCGTGTCATGCGCCGCCTTGGCAGCGGCGGAATGGCGAGCGTTTTTCTCGCGGAACATGCGCAGCTGGGGCGGCGGGTGGTGCTCAAGGTGCTGCACGGCCACCTCGCCAAAGACGCCGAGATGCTCGAACGCTTTCGGCGCGAGGCGCGCGCCGCGTCGCAGCTGGTGCATCCGAACATCGTGCCGATCACCGACTCGGGGGAAGGCGAAGGTGTGCTGTACACCGTCATGCCCTACATGCCCGGCGGCTCGTTCGCAGACAGGATCTGGGAGGGAGCGAGGCCCCCGCTCGAGGTGGCGACCGTGGTGACCCAGGCCGCGACGGCGCTGGACTACGCGCATCGCCGCGGCATCGTGCATCGCGACGTGAAACCCGACAACGTGCTGTTTGACGAGGATGGCCATGCCCTCGTGACCGATTTCGGCATCGCGGAAGCGCGCTCGGAGGGACGGCTGACAGCGAGCGGACGCGCGATGGGGACGCCGCACTACATGTCGCCCGAGCAGGCCATGGGCAAACTCGTCGACGGCCGCAGCGACGTGTACTCGCTCGGCATCGTCATGTACGAAGGCCTCGTCGGATTTCCGCCCTTCGACGGTCCGGATGCCTTCGCTGTGGGATACAAACAGGTGCACGAAGCGCCCGTTCCGCTCACGCAGATCCACTCGGAGATCCCCGGCGAGATCGCCGACATCGTGATGAAGTGTCTCCAGAAGCCCGCCGTCTCGCGCTTCGCGCGCGCGAACGATCTCGCCGACGCCCTCATCGCGTTTCTCGCGCGGCACGGCGCCACCTCCGATGCCCTGCGCGCCGCGGTCATCGCGCGAGCGGCCAGCAGCACACCGGCCGGGAGAACGTCGGGTCCGTCCGGCGGCATCAGCAGTGGAGGAGGAGGCCAGGGAGGAGGAGGAGGAGGTTTCCGCCCGCCGCGATGAAGCTGGCGTTTCATCGCTTCGCGATCCACCCGAAGGTGCCGTTCGCGATCGCGCGGAGCATCACGTCGGTATACGAGCGCGTGATGGTCAGGCTCACCGACGACGCGCTGACCGAAGGGTGGGGAGAAGCCGCCCCGAACGCGTACTACCAGGAATCGGCCGACACGGTGGAAGCGGCGCTGCCGCGACTGGCGCGCGTGCTGGAGCGCAGCCGCACCGTCGACTCGCTGCACGACATCGACATTCTCGAGGAGTGGATGCGCACCGAAGTGCGCGGCGACCCGTCCGCCCGGGCCGCGGTGAGCGCCGCAGCGCACGATCTGCTGGGGAAGAAACGGGGCCAGCCGCTCTGGCGGGTGTTCGGCGTCGATCCCGTGCTCGCGCCGGCGTCCAGCTTCACGATCGCGATCACGACCAGTGACGCGGACATCCGGCGCCGCATCGAGGAAGCGATGCGCTATCCGGTGCTCAAGATCAAGCTGGGGAGCGATCGCGACGAATGGATCGTGCGTATCGTCCGACAGGAAGCACCCGAGAAGATCTTTCGTGCTGACGCGAACGCGGCGTGGGATCTCGAGCGCGCGACGTATATGACGCGGTTTCTGGCGGACAACGGATTCGAGCTGATCGAGCAGCCCCTTGCGCGCGACGATTTCGACGGCTTCCGGAAACTGCGCGCGGCGTCGCCGATTCCCGTGATCGCCGACGAGTCGTGCATGACCGCGACCGACATTCCCGCGCTCGAGGGCGCGGTGCACGGCATCAACATCAAGCTGTCCAAATGCGGCGGCCTGGCCGAAGCCCGCCGGATGATCGCCGAGGCGCGTCGCCGGGACATGAAGGTGATGCTGGGGTGCATGATCGAGTCGAGTCTCGGCATCACCGCCGCGGCGCACCTGGCGCCGCTGGTGGACTACGCGGATCTGGACGGCGCTGCACTGCTGGCGGACGATCCGTACGTCGGCGCGAGCATCGAGGACGGGATGGTGCGGCTGCCTTCGTGGCCAGGACTTGGCGTTCGAGTAAGAGACTGAACCGCAACTCACGACTCGTAGTTCGTAGGTTCCTGGAATGCTCGTCTCGGTCGCACTTCCTCTCCCACTGTTCCAGCCGCTTACCTACGAGGTCTCCTCGGAATTGGCGGGGCGTGTGCAGGTGGGGAGTCGTGTCGTCGTCCCGGTGCGCGGCCGCCGTGAGATGGGCTTCGTGGTCGGCGTTGGCGCTCTACGCGACGGCGTGAAGGCCAAGGCAATCCTCGATGCGCCGGACGCCGAACCGGTGCTCGAACCGTCGCTCATTCAGGTGTGTCGCTGGATCGCCGAGTACTACGTAGCGCCGCTCGGCATGGTGCTGCGCACTGCCTTGCCGGCCGCGCTCACGGGACCAGCGACGCCGGTGCCCAGGCCGAAGACTCGGCGCGTCGTTTCCATCACGCAGCGCATCCCGACCCTGATGGAGCGCGACAAGACGTTCGCTCGCGCCAGGAAGCAGCGGGAGTTGTACGACCTGCTCGAGTCGCTGGGCGGACGCGCGGCCGTGGAGCTTCTGACGGAGCGCATGTCGTTCTCGCCGACTGTCCTGACCTCGCTGGCTGATCGTGGCCTCGTCGACATCAGTGAGGAAGTAGTCGCGCGCGATCCGTTCGCCACGCGAGAGCGCGCCACGGACCCGGGACATTCGCCAACGCCAGAGCAGCGTTCCGCCATCGACGCGCTCACCGCCGCCGCCGCGGGCGACGTGTTTCTCCTGCACGGCGTCACGGGCAGCGGGAAGACTCTCGTCTATCTCGACCTTCTGAAGCGCGTCGTGAACGAACAGGGAAAGAGCGCCATCGTGCTCGTTCCAGAGATCGCCCTCACCCCGCAGACCGTGAGCCGCTTTCGAGCCGTGTTCGGC
>JBOHTL010000377.1:0-8048 GCA_050733735.1 Gemmatimonadaceae bacterium | reverse complement strand
ACCGTATTGATCTCCTGCGGCACCTTCACATGCCCGATCGTGCCCGCGTCAGTTCCGAACCAGATCTCGCGCGTGGCGCGGTTGAACGTCATGTGCCTGACCGTGTTGCGCGTGGCGCCATTGCTGGGGATCGCGAAGTTGGCCACCCACTGCTTCGTCTTCGTGTCGAAGGCGACCATCTTGTTCGGCTGCACGCCGGTCTCGACGATCCAGATGCGGTCCTTGTCGTCCTGGGTGTGCGCGTAGGGCTGAGCGCGCGCGCCTGAGGGCATCGGGAACTCCTCGAACTTGCCGGTCTTCGGATCGAGATGGTTCAGGAACCCGCGATAGTCGGCGAACCAGAGCTGTCCGTCGGAGGTGATCGCGATGCGGCGCGCGCGCATCCGCGCGTCGGGGTGCACGTATTCCTTGTATTCGAGCGTCTTGGGATCGATCGTGGCGATCCGGTTGCTCGCCCAGAGATTGATGTACGGGCGGCCGTCCTTGTCGATCACAACGCCGTAGGGATTCGAGCGTCCCTCACCGGGCGGACGCCACAGCTTGATGTCGCCCGTCTTCGGATCGATGCGGCCGATGCGCTGCGACTGCTGCGCGCTGAACCAGCCGATGCCGTCCGGCCCGAACAACAGCGTGTGCGGATCACGAACGGTCGAGTCGGGCATCATGTAGTTCTTCAGCTCACCCGTCGCGGGGTCGAGCTTCACGAGGCGCCCGTTGCGATTGCCGGTGAACCAGATGCCGCCCGTGGGATCGGTGACGATGTTGTGCGGGTTCGTCCCGGCCTCGATCTCATACCGTTTGAACTGCCCGGATTTCGGATCGAGGTAGGCGATGTAATTGCCGCGCTGGCCCACGAACCAGACCCTGCCGGACTGGTCCATGATCGGGTCGCGTGGCCGCGTGTCCTCCCACGGTACCGTCCATTCCTTGGGCTCGAGGGCGTTATCCTGTGCCCACGCCGGGCCGATCGCGCAAAACGTAAGCGCTGCAACGGGTAGCAGTCTCATGGTGTCTAACCCTGGGCTTGAAGTCTGATGAAGTTTACGCAGCACGAAGCTGAAGTGTTCGCGGCCCGAAAGCGCCATGTAAAGGGTAAACCCCTTTACTCTTTCCCCGGCCTATGCCCCTGGGCGAAACATTAGGTTACCAAACTCGCTAGTACCTGCAGTCCCCCAACCCCAGATCATGTCTGTAAAACCACTGATTCTGGCAGTCGCGCTCGCCGCACCACTCGCCGCCCAGCGCCCCTCCAGTCCCTCTATCAACATTGCCCACGAGCGGCTCACGCTCCCCAACGGCCTGACCGTCATTCTCGCGCCCGACAACTCGACGCCGACGGTCGCGGTGGACGTGTGGTATCACGTCGGCTCGAAGAACGAGCTGCCCGGCAAGACGGGCTTCGCGCACATGTTCGAGCACGTCATGTTCACGGGCTCCGGCAACGTGCCGTACGGGCTGCATGACCGGCTCACGGAAGGGGTCGGCGGCGGCAACAACGGCTCGACGAACGAGGATCGCACCAACTACTACGAGACGATCCCGTCGAACTACCTGGAGACGGCGCTCTGGCTCGAGTCCGACCGCATGGGCTTCCTGCTCGACAAGCTCGACTCCACGAAGTTCGTGGCGCAGCGCGAGATCGTGCAGAACGAACGCCGGCAGGGGGTCGACAACCAGCCATACGGCCGCGCCTTCGAGATCCTCGCGTACGGACTGTATCCGGACAGCAATCCGTACTCCTGGCCCGTCGTGGGCTACATGACCGACCTCGACGCGGCGCGTCTCGACGACGTGAAGAATTTCTTCCGCACCTACTACGCGCCTACGAACGCCACGATCTCGATCGTCGGTGACTTCGATCCCACGCGAGCGAAGGAGTGGGTCCGCACGTATTTCGGTGACCTTCCCCGCGGCCCGCGGATCATGCGTCCGCGGGCGAAGCCGCCGATGGTCACCGCCGAGAAGCGGCTCGTGTACGAGGATCGCGTGCAGATCCCGCGGCTGTACATCGCCTGGCCGAGCGTCGGCATCAAGGTCGACGACAGCTACGCTCTCAACGTTCTTTCATCGATTCTCACGGGGTCGCGTACGGCGCGTCTCACCAAGGCTCTCGTCTACGACCGCGAGTCTGCGGCGAGCGCATCGGCGTTCCAGAACTCCAACGAGCAACTCGGCGAGTTCATGATGATGATCACGCCGCGTCCGGGACACACGCTCACCCAGCTGGAGGCAGCGGCGGATTCCGTCATCGAGCGGCTCAAGCGCGAAGGCCCCACCGCCGACGAGATGGCGCGCGCGCTCGCGGGAATCGAGTTCGGATTCGTGTCCGGGCTGCAGTCGAACATGGGTAAGGCGGAGATCCTCAACAGCGGCTCCGTCTACTTCAACGACCCCGCGCACTATCGCACGAGCTACGCGAAAGTCCGCGGCGTGACCGCCGCCGATGTGAAGCGCGTCGCGAACACGTATCTGGGGAACGGCCGCGTCGTGCTGAGCATCGTTCCCGAAGGCAAGCCCGAGATGGCCGCGCGCCCCGATGCGAGCGCCAAAGTCACCGTTGCCGCCGACGGCGGCCACTACACGACCGAGGGGGAGTCCAAGTGAACATCCGAATTGCCCCAGCACCCATCACCGGCCTCTTCGCGGTACTGACTCTCTTTTCGCTGGCCGCACCCGGGACCGCGACAGCGCAGCGTACGGCTGCGCGGCCTGCCATCGATCGCTCGAAGCAGCCAACCCCCGGCGAGACGCCCGTCCTCAAGGTGCCCGCGTGGACGTCCACGCGGCTGTCGAACGGCGCCGAGCTCGTGGTGTCGCAGAAACGCGATCTGCCGCTCGTCTCGGTGTCGATCAACTTCATCGGCGGCAGCAACCAGTTCGAGGATCCGCAGAAGCTCGGCGTCGCTTCGTTCACGGCGTCGATGCTCAGCGAAGGCACGACCACGAAGACCGGCGATCAGCTCGCCGACGCGCAGCAGCTGCTCGGCACGCGCATCAGCACAGGCATCGGCGACGAGAACGGTGAGATGGGCTTCACCGCGCTCAGCGACAAGCTGCAGCCAGCGCTCGAGCTCATGGCGGACATGATGCTGAATCCGCGCTTTCCGGCCGAAGCGCTGGAACGGCTGCGCGCCCAGCGCCTCGTGGCACTGACGCAGGCGAAGGACCGTCCCGGCGCGATCGCGAGCAACGTCTTCTCGAAGGTCGTGTATGGCGACGCGCACCCGTACGGGCGCGTGATCACCGAGGAGACAACGCGCGCCATTACCCGCGACGACATCGTCGCATTCCACCGCGCGTACTTCCAGCCCGGGCGCGCGAGCATCACCGTCGTCGGTGACGTCGATCCCGCTCAGGTGAAGGCCGCGTTCGAAACAGCGTTCGCCACGTGGGCCGCCGGCGGCGAGCGCCCGAGCTTCGCGTATCCGCCCGCGCCTCAGTCGAAGACGACCACCATTTATCTGGTCGACAAGCCGGAAGCCGCGCAGTCGGTGATCAACATCGGCCACCCTGGCCCACCGCGCACCACCCCGGATTTCTACGCGCTCAACGTGATGAACCGGATTCTTGGCGGGCTGTTCCAGTCACGTCTGAATCACCTGATTCGCGAAGTCCGCGGCTTCAGCTATGGCGCCGGCTCGGATTTCAGTTTCGGCCGCGGACCGGGCCCGTTCTCCGCCGGCGCCGCCGTCGTGTCCGAGAAGACGGACAGCGCGCTCGTGGATTTCATGAACGAGCTGCGCGGCGTGCAGGGCGGCAAGCCGTTCACGCCCGACGAGATCCAGCAGGGGAAGGAATCGCTGATCCAGAGCCTGCCGCGCCGCTTCGCGTCGGTGGACGGTGTGAATGGCGCGATCTCGAGCCTCTACCTGAACGACCTGCCGGACAACTATTACCACGAGTTCGCGTCGAAGGTGAACGCCGTGACGCCGGACGATCTCACGCGCGTCGCGAAGCAGTACATCGACATGAACCGGCTGAACATCGTGATCGTCGGCGATCGCGCGACGATCGAGGAGCTGCTCCGGAAAGCCGGGATTGCGCCGATCACGATCCTGGATATCGAGGGCAAGCCTGTCCCGATGACGCCGTAGAAGCAGCGTCCACACGGATCAAACGGCGCGCGAATGAGATCCCGGCGTCTTCGACTGGCGATGTTTCCTGTCAATACCTGCAGGTGGATTTCGGATGCGACGGGAACCGCGGGTCACGGCGGATAACGGCGTAACCCCGACGTGTTTGTGAGTATCTGTGCACGGGTCTATATTCGGCGCTCCTTCCACCCATCTCGATATCATGTTGCGTCAAAGCATCCTCGCCCTGATGGCCGCTGCATCAACCGCCGCTGCCCAGGGCCGCACCGTCAGAATCTCGGCGGCCGACTATACCTTCACCGCTCCGGATTCCATTCCCGCGGGTGTGACGACGTTCGAGTTCGTCAACAGCGGGCCCGAACTGCATCACGTCCAGATCGTCCGCCTCGACCAGGGCAAGACGATGGCGGACTTTCAGGCCGCCGCGCAGAGCCATGGACCGCCGCCCGCATGGCTCACATTCGTGGGCGGGCCGAACGGCGGAATTCCCGACGGCAAGTCCGCGGTGACGGTCACGGTCTCGCTGACGCCCGGTCAGTACGTGCTGCTGTGCTTCATTCCGAGCCCGGACGGCAAGCCGCATGTCGCCAAAGGAATGGTGCGTCCGCTGACCGTGACGCCCTCGTCTGGCGTCGTCCAGGCTGGTTTCCCCAAGGCCGACAACGTGCTGACGCTGTACGATTACAACTTCGACCTCGACAAGCCGCTCAAGGCCGGCCGTCGCACCATCCAGATCAAGAACACCGCGAAGCAGTTCCATGAGGTGTTCATCGTGAAGCTTCCCGGCAACACGCCGGTGACGGCGATGCTCGAGTGGATGTCCGCCGGCATGCAGGGTCCGCCGCCCGTGATTCCGCATGGCGGCATCGTCGGGATCACCGCGGGCCAGGAGAATTTCCTCACCGTGGATCTCGAGCCTGGCGAGTACGGCCTGTACTGCTTCCTCCCGGCGCCGGACGGCAAGGAGCACGTACGGCACGGGATGCTCAAGCAGATCACTGTCACACCATAAAGCGTTCTCGGCCCGCGCTCGTGACTGATTGAGACACGAGCGCGGTGGGGTGAGCTGCGCGCAAGAGTGCGATGGCGCGCTCACTCACCTTCGGTTCTCGGCAGCTCGCTTCGCTCGCTGGTGAGAGAGCTCGCGCATGGTTCGCCTCCATGAGCCGGTGCTACGGAACTGCCATCGTGTGCGAAAGTACTTCCCCATCTGGCAGCATGTACCGCACCGTCATGAGCGCTCCCTTCTCTCCTTGCGCCTTACCGTCGTCGGACTTCGGACTGCCATAGTCGAGCGGTAACGTCGCCAGCAATTGACTCGGAAAGTGAGGAGGCGGATCAACCGCGGGGGCGCCGATGCCGTCGCGCTCCGCGCTCGCGACGGCAGGATGGCGCAGTAGCGCCGCGACGGCGGCGTTGACATTGCGCGAGTCGAAAACCCGCGCTCCTCCGTTCGTGCGTGAGACACCGATCACCCACCATCGCGCCGGGATGGCGGACATCACTCCGCCTAGTTCGTCCACGGTGTGCCCACTTTTGGTTCCGACACTCACGAGACTACAGGCGTACGGATCAGGCAGGAAGCACACGTTGTGCTCCAACATCATGGTCTCTTCGTCGCCCCCTTCGACCGTCAGGCGCACGGGGATGCGCTCATTTGGGGCCAGACGCGCGCTGGTGTCCGCTAACCGGGCGCGAATCGCGACGATGCCGGAGTCAGGTGCCCGGGAGTAAAAAGTACTGAAGGCAAGCGAATCAATCCTCGGACTTATCAGGACGACGGGCCCGAGACCGTTGCCACAAGACAACAAAAGCGCAGCTGTAGTTACGGCGGCGAAGCCAGCCAGAACGCGAACGCGAGAGTTTGGCACGCGGGAAATTAGCTGCAGCAACATGAGTGCACGGCGTCGCGACGCACGAACGTCTAGCTTCGTCCACTGCGAGGTCAAGCCGCCCGATGCGTGGCTACGTGTAGCCTTGCGTCACGCGCGTGTCGTCACGGCTCGTGATTGCGGCTTCCTGCGATCTAGCCCTCCAGTTCCTCGATGCGCCGCGGCCAGTCCTGCTTGAGCAGCCGCGAGAGCGCGCGATCAGCCAGCAGTCGCCCCTCCGTCTGACAGCGCGGGCAGTAGTTGGTCTCGTTCTCCGCGTATCGAATGCGCTGCACGGCCGTGCCGCACACCGGACATGGCTGGCCGTACTTCCCGTGCACCGCCATCTCGTCGCGAAACGCGGTCACCTTCTCGGGGAATCCTTCGCCGACCTCGGCGCGGAGGCGCTCGACCCACTCACGAAGAACGGCTTGGGTCGACTCGTAGAGCCGCGCCATCTCGTCGTCGGTCAAACGCGAGGTGAGCTTCACCGGCGACAGACGCGCGCGGTGCAGGATCTCGTCGGAGTACGCGTTGCCGATGCCGCTGAAGAGACGCGGGTCGGTGAGGGAGCGCTTCACCGTGTGATTTTCGGAGCGAAGGCGCGCTGAGAAATCTTGCAGTGTGGCTTCCAGAGGCTCGATCCCACCGCGCTCGAACTGCGAAAGTGCATCCGCGCGCGCGATGTGCAGCGACGCCCGCTTCTTGGAGCCTGCTTCCGTCAGTGTCAGCGTCCCCGCCGGGAACACGAAGCTCGCGAGCATGTTCTTGCTCCGCGTAGGTCGCCGAATTCCCGTCGTCCACTTGAACCGGCCCGCGATCATGAGATGCACGACGATGCAGAGGTCGTCCTCGAGCGCGAACACGATGCGCTTCCCCACGCGACGGACGCCGAGGACCACTTTGCCGCCGACACTCTGGAGCGGCGGATCGACCGTGCGCAGGAGGAATGGTGTGTGCACGTCCAGGGAGACCAGCCGCTGCCCGACGACATGCCGCTCGAGCGACTCGACGTACACCTCCACATCGGGAAGCTCGGGCATCTACAGCCAGCGGCGCACGTCGCGCTTGTACGCGCGATAGTCCTCGCCGAACGCCGATTCGAGATACGCCTCCTCGCGGGTGATCACGAGTCGCACCATCGCGATCACCACGAGCGGAAGCACCAGCAGCGGCCACACGGTATTGAACACCAGGGCGAAGCCGGCGTAGCCGAGCGCCATGCCGACGTACATCGGATTGCGGGTGAAGCGGTATGGGCCGTTGCGGACCATGGTCGAGGCGGCGCGGAAGGGCATGATCGTCGTGCGCGCATGACGGAACGTCAGCACCCCCCAGATCGCCAATCCCACCCCGAGCACCATGAGCACGAGTCCAACGAGCGCGACCTCCCGGGCCGCCGCGCCCGAGATGCGGAGCGCGATGACGTAGCGATCGAGCAGGAATCCGAAGACGAACCCCGCCATGAAGACCAGCGGCGGGGCGATGTGGATGTCGGGTCTGTGCGGGTCGTTCGGATTCACCATTTGCGTCCATCACACTGCGTGACGAGTGCTGTTAGAGGACGAGTCCCGTCACGCATTCTTGACGATCCGGATCTCCGGCAGCGGAAAGATCATCCCGACGCCCGCATCGAGCAGCTTCGACTCGCGCTTGAGAAACTCCGCCTCGAAGTGCCAGGGCAGCACGAGGTAGTAGTCCGGCTTCATCCCGCGTGACTCGTCTTCGCTGATGATCGGGATGTCGGTGCCAAGCGTCTTGGCGCCGAACTTGTCCGGATTCCGCTCGGCGGCGTACTCCACGAGCCGGTTGTCGATGCCGCACCACTGCAAAATGGTGTTGCCCTTGGTCGACGCGCCGTAGATGTGGATGCGCTTTCCTTCCGCCTTCAACCGCTTGAGGAGGCCGATCAGCTTCTCGCGATGAACGTTGATCCTGTCCTGGAAGTGCTGGTACGGCTTGTCGGTGTCGAGCTCCATGTCGAACTCGGCCTGTCGCATCGCGGCGATCTGCGCCCGCCATTCAGGACGGATGTGCTTCAGGCTGTCGTTCTTCGCGACGTAGCAGCGGATGCTGCCGCCGT
>JBOHTL010000376.1:0-5312 GCA_050733735.1 Gemmatimonadaceae bacterium | reverse complement strand
GGCACGGTCCTGACGCAGATCACGGCGTGGTGGCTGCGGCGGTTCGCGAAGGATCTGCGCCACCACCTGATCGCGTCGGACATCGGCGAGATCGTTGCGGCCGTTCCCGCGCTCACGCTCTTTCGCGAGGAGCTCGCCGGACGCGCGATGCTCTGCCGCCGCACGGAGGTGTTTCCCGTGGAATGCGTGGTGCGCGGCTACATCTCCGGATCGGCGTGGAAAGAGTATCGCGACCACGGAACACTTGCCGGCGAGCCGCTTCCCGCCGGCCTCCAGGAGAGCGCCCGCTTCGACCAATCGATCTTCAGTCCGGCAACCAAGGCGGAGACCGGGCACGACGAGAACATCACCAGATCGCGCATGGCCGCCGTGCTTGGCGCCGACGTCGCGGCGGAGCTCGAACGGCTGAGCATGCACGTTTACACACTCGGGTCGGAGATCGCGCGTGAACGCGGGATCATCATCGCGGACACCAAGTTCGAGTTCGGGCGCGACGCGCGAGGCGAGGTCATGCTCATCGACGAAGTGCTCACGCCGGACAGCTCCCGGTTCTGGCCGGCCGCGGATTACGCGCCCGGCCGCTCGCAGCCGAGCTTCGACAAACAACCGCTGCGCGACTACCTCGATGCACTGCGCCGTGAAGAAAAGTGGAACGGAGAGTATCCGCCGCCGCCCCTTCCCAGCGAAGTTGTAGAGGCGACGAGCCTGCGCTACCTCGACGCTTTTCGACGGATCACCGGCCGCGAACTCTCGGAGACGCTCACACCGTGAACTTTGCCCGTGAAGGACTGGTCTTCATCGTCGTCGCGGCGCTGCTCGCCGCGGGTGGCTACGCGATCGCGCTCAAGTACCGCTCATGGCCGCTCTGGCTGCTCGCCTTCCTGCTCACGCTCATCGCCCTGTGGGTCGCCTATTTCTTCCGCGATCCCGAGCGCACCGGCGAGCGCGGCGAACGGATCGTCGTGGCGCCGGCGGACGGCAAGATCGTGCAGATCGTCGAGGTCGAGGAACCCGCGTTCCTGCAGTCGCGCGCGATCCAGATCTCGATTTTCATGAACGTCTTCAACGTGCACGTCAACCGGTATCCGGTGAGCGGCACGGTGGGCTACGTCCACTACAATCCCGGCAAGTTCTTCAACGCGGCCGCCGACAAGGCCAGCCTCGAGAACGAGCAGTCGTCAGTCGGGATAGAAACCGAAGGGTATCGGGTGCTCGTGCGGCAGATTGCCGGCCTCATCGCGCGACGGATCGTCACATACAGCAAGGTCGGCGACGAGGCAAAGCAGGGCGAACGCTTTGGGATCATTCGATTTGGCTCGCGCGTGGACGTCTTCGTTCCGATCGGATCGAAGGTGATGGTCTCTACCGGTCAGGTCACGACGGCCGGAGTGAGCGTTCTCGCCGAGATGCCCGCGCCGTGATGCGACCCGCCTTTCCGCAGCTTCCGCGACCGGACGTTCGACGGGTCGTCGTCCTGTTTCCCAGCGGTCTGACGCTCGGCAATCTCTTCTTCGGCATCTTCGCGATCGTCGCCGCGTCGCGGCAGCAGTTCACGGAGGCCGGCTGGTACGTGGTGCTCGGCGGCATCTGCGACGCATTCGATGGACGCGTCGCCCGGGCCACGAACTCGGAAGGCCGGTTCGGCGAGGAGCTCGACTCTCTCGTGGACGCGATCACGTTCGGCCTCGCGCCGGCGATGATCATGTACTTCGCGGTGCTCAACCGCGACGGGTGGGACTGGTTCTTCTGTTTCATCTTCACGGCGTGCGCGGTTCTGCGGCTCGCGCGTTTCAACATCGAGCAGGCGGGAAGCGACAAGAGCTTCTTCCAGGGCCTGCCAAGTCCCGCCGCTGGGATCACGCTCTCGACGTATTACTGGTTCAGTCAGTCGCCGCTGTACGCCGAAACGGCCATCGAGAACTGGCCCTGGCACCAGATGCTCCGGATCGTCATGGCGACTTTGAGCTTTCTGATGATCAGCAACGTTCCCTACCCTGTCATGCCGCCGGTGGGCTTCAGATCGCTGAAGGGTTTCATGGGGCTCTTCATCCTGGTTGGCGGCGTGTCGATGCTGATCTTCGGTGAGCTCGAATGGTTCTTCCCCCTCGCCGTCGCGTACGTGGCGTCGGGGCTGCTCCGTGCCGGATTCCTCGGTCTCCTCGATCGACGTCAGGGCTCGCGTCGCACGGGATGGGTGCCGGGCAGTTTGCGGGAGACGGATGTTCCGACGGAGGAGGCCGTCGGGGAAGAGGGCGGAGCCGCGCATCGTCGCCGCAGACGCCGGCGCCGCAGCGGACGGGTCGATCGGCCGGGCAATGAGCGTGACGGCCCGTCACCGCTCCCTCCTCCTTCTCCGCGACCCGACACCGACCAATAGCGATGAGCTCCTTTCGCGTTGCGCTCCACATCGTCCCTCGCCGCGGGATCCTCGATCCCCAGGGCAAGGCCGTCGCTGACGCGCTGCACACACTGGGATTCACGTCGGTCGAGGACGTTCACGTCGGGCGTCACGTCGTCGTCGAGCTGAAGGCCAGCGACTCAAAAGCGGCGGAGCAGGAAGCGCGCGCCATGTGCGAGAAGCTGCTGGCCAATCCGGTGACCGAGGATTTCGAGATCGCGGAGGTCCGCGCCTCATGAAATTCGGCATCGTCACCTTCCCCGGCTCCAACTGCGACTACGACACCTACCACGCGATCGTCGACGGGCTCGGCGAGGACGCGCTGTATCTGTGGCACAAGGAGCGGGATCTCGCCGGCTGCGACGTGATCATCCTTCCCGGCGGCTTCAGCTACGGTGACTACCTCCGCGCCGGTGCGATCGCGCGGTTCAGCCCCATCATGGCGGAGGTCGCGGCCCACGCGAAGCGCGGCGGACCCGTGCTTGGGATCTGCAACGGATTTCAGATCGCGTGCGAGGCCGGGCTGCTTCCTGGAGCATTGCTGAGGAACGAGAGCCTCAAGTTCGTGAGTGAGCCGGTGCGCCTTCGCGTCGAGAACGCCGAGACGCTGTTCACGAACCGCTACGAGAAAGGCCAGGTGCTGACGATGCCGATCGCCCATGGCGACGGACGCTACACGGCCGACGAGAACACGCTCGACCGGCTCGAAGGCGAAGGCCAGGTGGTGCTGCGCTACCTGCACAGCGGCGGCGACGCCGACGAGTACTGGAGCCCCAACGGCTCGATGCGCGCGATCGCCGGGATCGTGGGCGACGCCGGCAACGTGATGGGGTTGATGCCGCATCCGGAGCGCGCCTGCGACGAGCTGCTCGGCTCCAGGGATGGATTAGGGATCTTTGAATCGATGCTATCGCGGGTTGGCGTCTAGCCCGCTTGGAAATGTCGTGAAACCACGGAGGACGCAGAGGACGCACAGAGGAAAATGAAATCACGCATGTCTTCTCCGTGACCCCTCTGTGCCCTCCGTGGTTTCACCCGCTCTTGACTCATAACGTGACACATCTGGACATCCAATGACAACGAGACGACACGAGGACCAGCCCAGCCGCAACGAGGACGAGTACTTCGCCAAGCAGGACGCTGAGCTCATCAAGCAGATGCGCGCGAAGCTCGACGCCGAGCGGATAGCGGCAGAGCGAAAGCAGTCGCTCATGAAGTGCCCGAAGGACGGCAGCGATCTGAAGGAAGTCGAGATGGGCAGCGTCAAGGTGGATGTCTGCGCCGAGTGCGGCGGGACCTGGCTCGACGCCGGCGAGCTCGAATTGCTGCGCCAGGTGCAGAAGTCCGGCGGAAACGTCTTCAAGGGGATTTTCGATCTGCTCCCCGGCAAGTCGTCGTCGCGCAAATGAGCATTGTCGCCCCACGTCCCGGCGATCCGAAGATCACGCCCGCGCTCGTCGCCGAGCACGGACTCACGGACGAGGAGTATCAGCGGCTGGTGAAGATGCTCGATCGCGAGCCGACGTTCACCGAGCTCGGAATCGTCAGCGCGCTCTGGAACGAGCACTGCGCGTACAAGCACTCGCGTCCGCTGCTCCGCACGCTCCCGACAAAGGCGCCCTGGGTTCTGCAGGGCCCCGGTGAGAACGCCGGCGTCATCTCGATCGGCGACGGCATCGCCGTCGCCTTCAAGATCGAATCGCACAACCACCCGTCGGCAGTCGAGCCGTATCAGGGAGCCGCGACCGGCGTCGGTGGCATCCTGCGCGACGTGTTCACGATGGGCGCGCGGCCCATCGCGCTGCTCGACTCGCTGCGCTTCGGGTCGCTCGACTCGCCGCGCCAGCGGTATCTGTTCGCCGGGGTCGTCAAGGGCATCGGTGACTACGGCAACTGCGTCGGCGTCCCCACGATCGCCGGCGAAGTGGTGTTCGACGAAGCATACGAGGGCAATCCGCTCGTGAACGCCATGTGCATCGGCGTGATGCGCGAGAGCGAGCTGATGCGCGCGGTGGCGCAGGGCGTGGGCAATCCGATCATCGCGGTCGGCGCGCGCACCGGACGCGACGGCATTCATGGCGCGTCATTCGCATCGGCAGATCTCACGGAGGAAAGCGAAGCGAAGCGGCCGCAGGTGCAGGTCGGCGATCCGTTCACCGAGAAGTTGCTTCTCGAGGCGAGTCTGGAGCTGATCCGCAGCGGCGCGATCGTCGCCATTCAGGACATGGGCGCTGCAGGTCTGGTCTCGTCATCCGCGGAGATGGCGGCGCGCGGCGACGTCGGCGTCACCATCGACACCACCAGGATGCCGGTGCGCGAGCCGGGCATGACGCCGTACGAGATCCTGCTGAGCGAATCGCAGGAGCGGATGCTGGTCGTCGCGAAGCGCGGCCGCGAGGAGGAGGTGCATCGCATCCTCGGGAAATGGGAGCTCACGACGGCCGTCGTGGGCGAAGTCATCTCCGAGCCCGTCTATCGTGTGACAGAGGGCGACCGCGTGGTCGCCGAGTTTCCGGGCACGCGCCTCGTCACCGACTGCCCGACGTACACGCCCCCGGCGAAGGAGTCCGCCGACATCCAGGCGCTGCGCGCGCGCGATGTCTCGAAGATTCCGGAACGGTCGGAAGAGGCCGATCCGCGGTGGACGCTGCTGCAGCTGCTGTCGTCTCCGACGATCGCGAGCTAGACCTGGGTGTACCGCCAGTACGACTCCACCGTGCGGACGAACACCGTCATCGGCCCCGGCGGCGACGCGGCCGTGCTGCGCATTCGCGGAACGTCCAAAGGGCTGGCCGCCAAGACCGACTGCAACGGGCGTTACTGCTACCTCGATCCGCGGGTCGGCGCTCGCATCGCCGTGGCGGAAGCCGCGCGCAACGTCGCCTGCTCCGGCGCCCGTCCGCGCGCCATCACG
>JBOHTL010000375.1:0-8887 GCA_050733735.1 Gemmatimonadaceae bacterium | reverse complement strand
ACATGTCGCTGCAGGACGTGCAGGCTCTGGAAATCTACCGCGGTCCGGCGGGCCTGCCGCCGGAGTACAACAACCGGCTGGGACGCCCGGGATGCGGGACTCTGGTCATCTGGACGCGATTGCCCGGCTGACCCGACGATGTGTGCGAGCAAAAAGAAAGTGGCCGCCTGTTGGCGGCCACTTTCCTTTTTCAACTGTGCTGCCTGCTGCTTACCAACTCGACGCGCAACTCGTCGACGAGGAAATTGAGCCGTCGAAACCAGTCCGAATGACAACGCCCGTACAGACTGGATCGATGACCGTGGTTGTATCGCTGGCTGTGGTCGTCGACGTCGTCGTCGGTGTGCTGGTGGTCGTCGGCCAAGTCCACGCCGCGGAGGGTGCGTCGGCTTGGCGCAGGGCGGTCGGCGACGTCGCGCTATCAGAACACGCGGCGAGCACGAGAACCGCACCACCAAAGAACAGCGCCTTCTTCCAGCCCATGTAGCCTCCCAAAACGGGGATGATTGGTTGCCCTAATATATCGACCGGCCCGAGTAACTGCTTAAGCCGTGCCGGGGCGCCTTGCCATGCTGCGATCAGGCGCCAGTATTATGGTCGTTCAGGTCAATGGGAGCCGTGCCTTGAGTCACATCACGCCAAGTCCTTCCGCAGCAAGCACTTCCGATGCATTCGGGAGGCTTTGGCTTACCCCAGCCCGGCTACCCGCCGTCCGGTCGGTGATCCTCGGCACTACGCTGTTCGTGGGGCTGTTGACCTGGGTCTGCTTTACTGTGGGGCTGATACCACAAGGAACGCATCTAGTAGACAAGTTACGGGTCCTTGGAGTCACGACCTGGATCTATGCCCTGGCGCAGATTCTGGACATGAAGCTCTGGCACAGCCGCTTCGCACAACGCCGCCGGGCAGCGTCCCGCATCCCGGAAGTGCTCGAAGGCTGGCTGCTCGCACAGATGCTGGCCGCCTTCGGAATCGTGTACTACGCGCTGACCGACGACGCGCGCTGGTTTGCCGCCGGGATCATCATGCTGCTGCTCAGCTTCGTCGTCTTCCCGATCCGCGACGAAGCCTGAGTCACATGCCGTCACAGGACTCCATCGCTTTTCTCAAGCGATTGCTGGACGCGCCTGGTCCTTCCGGATTCGAAACGCTCGCCGGTCGTGCCTGGCGCGCGGAGGCCGAACGCTTCACCGATCGCGTCACTGTCGATCTGGCCGGCAACTGCATCGCCGAAGTGAACCCCGGCGGCAGTCCGACCATCCTCATCGACGGGCACATCGACGAGATCGGCGTCATCGTGCAGTATATCGACGACGAGGGGTTCATCTACATCTCACCGATCGGCGGGTGGGACGCGCAGGTGCTGGTCGGTCAGCGGATTCGCTTTCTCGCGGCCGCGGGCGACGTCTTCGGCGTCGTGGGACGCAAGCCAATTCACCTCGCGAAGGATGCCGACCGCAAGCGTGCCGTGAAGTTCACCGATCTCTGGGTCGACATTGGCGCGCTGAATCGCGCGGAGGCGGAAGCGCGCCTGGGCATCGGCGATCCCGGAGTCATCGACGCGCGCGCGCACGATTTTCCGAACGGCCGGATCGTGTCGCGGTCCATCGATGATCGCATCGGCGCCTTCGCCGCACTCGAGGCTCTGCGTCGCTACGCCGCGAAGCCCGGGACCGCACGCGTGGTGGCGGCCGCAACCACGCAGGAGGAGATCGCGTGGACTGGCGGCGGCGCGCTCGTGGCAGCGAACGCCGTGCGCCCAAAAATGGCGATCGTCGTCGACGTGACTTTCGCCACCGATCATCCCGACGTTGAGAAGAAGGAGCTCGGCGACCATCGACTCGGCAGCGGCCCGGTCCTGCATCGAGGTGCGCTCCTTTCGCCGGTGGTGTTCGAGCTGCTGCGGGGTGCCGCACGCGCGAAGACCATTCCGTTCACCGTCCACGCCGACGGCCGCGAGACGGCGACCAACGCCGACGCGATCTATATCGCGCAGGAAGGGGTTGCCACGGCGCTGGTGTCGATCCCGAACCGTTACATGCACTCGCCGAACGAGATGGTGAGTCTCGACGACGTGGACCATACGGCCGAGCTGATTGCGGAAGTGTGCAGAATGGTGGACGGGAAGACGGACTTCACGGCCAGATAGCGCTCGCGTGCACTAGAATTCAGCATGCGAACGACATTGATCATGATCGCCGCGGCAGCCTGCCTCGGTGCATGCTCGACAGCCCGTAAAGCCACGACGGACCTCGCGCTGCTCGCGGATTCGACGCGGATCGCGAAGGACATCGCCTTTCTTGCCAGCGACGCTCTCGAAGGACGAGGCACCGGGACGCGAGGCTTCGACTCGGCGGCCGCCTACGCGGCGCGCAGATACGCGGCGCTCGGCCTGCGCGCTCTCACCCCCGGGTACTTCCAGCTGTTCACCGCGCGATCGGCGATGCTGGCGCACGCTGGCGGTACCCGGTCCGCGCTGCCAACGCGGAACGTCGTCGCATTTCTCCCGGGGCGTGACCCTGCGCTCCGCGGTCAGATCATCGTCGTTGGCGCGCATCTCGATCATCTCGGCCGATCTATGTCGGGAGCGCTCGATCCCGAAGCAAAGGACGCGATCCGTAACGGCGCTGACGACAACGCATCGGGCAGCGCCGCGGTGCTCGAGCTGGCGCGCGTCCTTGCGGCGCGGCCGACCCGCCGGTCCGTGCTCTTCCTGAATTTCAGCGGGGAAGAGCTCGGCCTCCTCGGCTCCCAGTATTTCGTCGAGCACTCACCGCTCCCGGTCGACAGCATGGTCGCCATGTTCAACTTCGACATGGTCGGACGGCTGCGCGGCGACAATCTCATCGTGTACGGCGTTTCGACCGCAACCGAGCTGCCCGCGCTGCTCGACAGCGCCAATGCTCCGGTGAAACTCAACGTGCGCGGCGTCGGAGACGGCTTCGGTCCTTCGGATCACAGCTCGTTTTACACGAAGGACATGCCCGTGCTGCACTTCTTCACCGATCTTCACCCACAATACCACCGCGCCACCGACGACGTTCGGCTGATCAATGCCGCGGGAGTGGCGAGGGTCGTGACGCTGGCGGAACGCCTGATTCGCGCGATCGATGCGCGCGACGCGCGCCTCACCTTCGTCCGCAGCACCGCGCGGCCCGCGGTGGCGGGAGCGCGCGCGACGCAGGGCTCCAACGTGTATCTCGGTTCCATCCCTGACATGAGCGCCCCCGATGTGAAGGGGTTGCGTCTCACCGGCGTTCGCGCAGGCAGCCCCGCGGATTCGGCGGGGCTCCGGGCGGGCGACGTCGTCGTCGAATTTGGCGGGAAGCCGGTCAGCGATCTCCAGTCGTATTCCGACGCGTTGTATTCGCACCATCCCGGAGACGAGGTGGAAGTGGTCGTCCAGCGCGGCACCGAGCGACTGCGTCTGAAGGTTCGGCTTGGCAGGCGTGGAGGAACCTGAGGCGACGGTGTCTCCTCCGCCGATCCCACCCCCCAGGTCGTCGGGAACCACCACCACAACTGACGTTCCGTTGTACTGGTGCCTGTACGGACAGACACCGGGCGAACGTGCGCTCGTGCTGCACGGTGGTCCGGGTGCGCACCACGACTACCTGCTGCCGCAGATGCTGCGCATTGCAGAGCTGGATGGGGGTCGCGAGCTCCTGTTCTACGACCAGCGCGGTGGCGGCCGGTCGCGAACCGACGTCCGCGAGCCGATTACCTGGCGCACGCAGGTCGGCGACGTCGCGGCAGTGCTGCGCGAATTCTCACTCGAGCAGCCGACGATCATCGGCTACTCATGGGGCGGGCTGCTCGCGATGCTGTACGCGGCAGAGAGCGCGAAAGGCGCCGGCCTGCCCGGGCCTGCAGCGCTGGTGCTCATCGATCCCGCGCCCATCAGTCGCACACATCGCGGGGCGTTCGAGGCCGAGTTCGCGCGGCGCCAGGCTGGCGCCGATGTCGTTCGCCTGCGCGGAGAGCTCGCGGCGTCTGGGCTGCGTGAACGTGACGCCGAGGCGTATCGGCAGCGCAACTTCGAGCTCAGCGTCGCGGGCTACTTCGCCGACCCCGACGCGGCGAAAGATCTCACTCCGTTCCGGGTGAACGCGCGCGTCCAGGAGTCGGTGTGGGACAGTCTCGGAGATTTCGATCTGGCGCGCGATGGCACTCTCGCTTCCATCCGCGTGCCGACGATGATTCTGCATGGCCGGCAGGACCCCATTCCGCTGGCCTCCTCGGAGGAAGCGGCGCGCGCCATGGACGCGGAGCTTGTCGTGATCGAAGATTGTGGACACGTTCCGTACGTCGAGCAGCCGGAAACTCTGTTTTCCGCGATCGGGCGTTTTCTCCGGAGCCGGTCGGCCTAGCTTCGTTCACAGCACTTTCCTTCCTCCCGGCGGCTGTCTCGCCCTCAGCAGCTCCTGCATGGCGCCTCTTCACGAAGTCATTCAGCCGCACGTCACGACGTTCGACCACGACGGCAAACGGCTGAACGTCTCCTGCAGAATCGCGTTCGACGGCATCGAGTACGTCGGACGGTTGTGGTTTGCCGATGAGGA
This sequence comes from Gemmatimonadaceae bacterium, assembly GCA_050733735.1. Classification (GTDB taxonomy): domain Bacteria; phylum Gemmatimonadota; class Gemmatimonadetes; order Gemmatimonadales; family Gemmatimonadaceae; genus DASPMP01. The sequence continues at coordinate 4,325 of JBOHTL010000375.1, read as the reverse complement.
TCGGGCGGATCCGGGAATCGTCGATCGTGGCGCCCTTCCCGGCCGGACCCGGGACGAAGTCATGGAGCTCGCGCGGCGTCTCAGCCCATCGGAGTTGACGCTTCGTTATCGCCGTGCGGTTGCCGGCCGGCGCCGGTTCATGGCCCTGCGTCGCGTGACGGAAGAGATGCTCGCGAAAATTCGCTACCTGAATCAGGTCTCGGTGGCGATGCGCGCGGGACTTCTGGACGAAGAGGGGGCGGCGCAGGAAATCGAGGTCACGGAGAAGCAGCTCCATGACCTCGTCGAACGACTGCGGTTCGCTGCCGGAGTGGAAATCGATCCGCCTGGTTGAGGAGAGCGTGTCGACGAGGCGGTAGGTTTGATGGATGGACTCTCGCACCGCCGCGCACGTGCTCTCGCAGATCGCGGCGTACCTGGAGCTGTCGGGCGCGAACCGGTACAAGGCGCGCGCGTATCAGACCGCGGCGCGCAGTCTTCTCGCCGCGAACATCGACGATCTCGGCGTCATGCTCGCCTCTGGCGAGCTGTCGCGGCTCCGCGGGATCGGTCCGGCAATCCTGTCCGTCGTGCGCGATCTCGTGGAGACAGGGGACTCCAGCTACCTGGAACAGCTGCGGACGCAGATGCCGGAGGGACTTCTCGAGATGATGCGCGTCCCCGGATTGTCGCTCGAGAAGATCCACAAGCTGCACGAGCAGGCAGGCATTTCCTCGCTCGAAGATCTCGAGCTGGCGGCCACCGATGGCCGGCTCGCCAAAGTGAAAGGGTTCGGGCCGCGCACCGCGCAGAAGATTCTCGCGGGCATCGAATTCATGCGAACAGCGCGGCATCTCACGATCTATCCGCAGGCCATCGTGGCGGCGCGCGCAATCGTGTCCGCGGTCCGAGCCCATCCCGACGTCGCTCAGGCAGAGGTCGCGGGGTCGCTCCGTCGCATCCGCGAGGTCGTGGCCGATGTGGACATCGTGGCCGCCTGCGAGCGCTCACCCGAAGAAGTCGCTGCGTCCTTCGGCCGCATCGCCGGTGTGAGCCACGCGAGCCAGAACGGCGCGTCGATCAACATCCGCTTCGTCGATGGTACGCTCCTCGATCTTCATTGCGTGCAGCCGGCGGAGTACGGCGCGGCACTATGGCGGGCGACGGGCAGCGCCGACCACGTGGCTGGTGTCGCGGCTCGACTCGCCACACGCGGATTCATGCTCGATGGCGATCGGCTCACGCAGGATGGCCGTCTGAGGCCGACTCCAACCGAGGAGTCTCTCTACGAGGCGGCCGGCCTGCAGTGGATTCCGCCCGAGCTTCGGGAGCACCAGGGGGAGGTCGACGCCGCGGGACAGGGCGCACTTCCCGATCTTCTCGACGCGTCTGACATCCGCGGCGCATTGCACTGCCATTCGGAGTACTCCGACGGGAAGTCCACCATCGAGGAGATCGGCGCTGCGGCGCGCGCCAGGGGATGGAGCTATGTCGGAATCTCGGACCACTCACAAGCCGCCTTCTACGCCTCGGGGCTCAGTCGCGAGCGCGTGCTGGAGCAGCACGACGAGATCGACGCGTTCAACGCCGCACACAGGGACGTGCGCATCCTGAAGGGAATCGAAGCGGACATTCTTGCGGATGGTCGGCTGGATTACGACGAGGCGTTGCTCGGCCGATTTGATTACGTGATCGCATCGATCCACTCGCGCTTCAAGATGGACGGCGCCGCCATCACCGAGCGTGTGCTGCACGCCATGGACGACCCGCACATGACCATTCTCGCGCATCCCACCGGAAGACTCCTGTTGTCGCGCGAACCATATGCGCTGGACGTCGAAGCCGTGCTTCAGAAGGCGGCGGCAGTCGGCGTTGCGGTCGAGCTCAACTGCGATCCACATCGCATGGACCTCGACTGGCGTTACCTCAAACGCGCCCGTGAGCTCGGCGTCACGGTGGAGATCGGCCCGGACGCGCACTCGGCGCGCAGTCTCGAGTGGACGGACCTCGGCGTCTCTATGGCTCGCAAAGGGTGGCTGCGGCGCGACGACATCCTCAATGCACGCGAGACGGCCGACGTGCTCGCGTTCGCGCGCCGGCGGCGGGCATGAAAAAAACCGCGAAGTCAAAGGCGCCGTCAAAGGCGCCGTCAAAGGCGCCGTCAAAAGCGCCGTCAAAAGCGCGTACCCGTACCCGAAGGATGTCGTCTGCGAAGGAGCGCGCCCCGGAGATCTATCGCCGGCTCCACCAGACGTATCCCGACGCGACCTGTGCGCTCGACCACCGTAACCCGTACGAACTGCTCGTCGCCACGATCCTGAGCGCGCAGTGCACGGACAAGCGCGTCAACATGGTAACGCCGGCACTGTTTCAGAAATATCCTGATGCGGCGTCGCTCGCGGTCGCGCAGCCTGATGAGCTGCAGGACATGATCAGGAGCACAGGCTTCTTCCGCAACAAGACGAAGAGCCTGCTCGGCATGGCGAACGCCGTCACCGAGAGACATCACGGGGAGATTCCCGCGGAAATGGAGCAGCTCGTGACGCTTCCCGGCGTGGGACGCAAGACCGCCAACGTGGTGCTGGGCAACGCCTTTGACCAGAACGAAGGCGTAGTCGTCGATACTCACGTATCGCGATTGAGCAATCGACTCGCGCTCAGTCGTGAGACGGATCCGGTCAAGATCGAGTCGGATCTCATGGGTCTCTTTCCGCGCGAGCAGTGGACCATGCTGGCACATCTGCTCATCTCCCATGGTCGAGAGATCTGTGAAGCGCGCCGGCCGCGGTGCGAACAGTGTGTCGTCAACGACCTGTGCCCCTCCTCCCGAGTGTGATCTGGTGAAACGAACGATCGTTGTCGCCGTGTTGGCGACGATTGCAGGATGCGCTGGTGGCGTGATGGAAGAGACGGTGGTGAATGCGCGGCCGAGGAAGATGGCCCCGATCACGTACGGCGACTGCGCGGAGGCCAATCGCCGCGCCGCCGCGGAGCCCGATCTCGACGTCGACAGCGTGCCGCGCGTCGTGCGGCAGCGCCCCGCCCCGTTCGCGCAGATGCCGGACTCGGTCTGGTACGCGATCAGGTCGAGGGGCTCGTCGGTAAAAGTGAACGTGCTCGTCGATACGCTCGGTCGTCCCGTCATGAAGACGTTCACCGTCGTCGAGAGCTCACACCCCTGGCTGGCGCGTAATCTCAGGACCGCGATGCCCTCGTGGCGATTCCGCGCCGCCCGGCTCGCCGGCTGCAAAGTCGCGCGGATCTATCGGTTCTCCGCGACGTCGAGGCCGAAGGGCTAGCTAGATTTTCGGGCATGCCAAAGCATGCCACCTTCGACACCAATCGCGGGACGATCGTCGCCGACCTGTACGACACGGACGCCCCGAAGACCGTCGAGAATTTCGAGAAGCTCGCGAACTCGGGATTCTACGATGGCGTGAAATTCCATCGGGTGATTCCGGACTTCGTCGTTCAGGGAGGAGATCCGCTTTCGCGCGATCTTCCTGAGGGCGATCGCCGCGTCGGCACCGGTGGCCCCGGATACAAGATCAAGTGCGAGACCGCGGGAAATCCGCGCAAGCATGAAGTCGGCGCGCTCTCGATGGCGCATGCCGGCAAGGACACCGGCGGCAGCCAGTTTTTCATGGTTCTCAGCGAACCCAATACCCGCCATCTCAACGGCGTGCACACCGTCTTCGGCAGGATCGTGAAGGGACTGGATGCCATGCAGCAGATCAGACCGAATGACGTCATGACGAAGGTTCGCGTCTCCAACGAATGACCCTCATGGCTCACGATCATCCCATCCACGACTGGAAAGCCGATGCCCGCGCCGCCTTCATGGGGCTGATCTTCGGCGCCATCGCGTTGCTCGCGATCGTCTACGCGATCGTGCAGCTCACCAACAAGAAGTTCGAGGGACACTCGGCGGCGGCGCCTGCGGGAGCGGTACCTGCAGCGACGAGCGCGCCAGCTCATTGAGTTTTGACGTTTCAACGTTTCAGGGTTTCAGAATGCGCAATGTGAAACGGTGAGACCTTGAAACGCTCAAACGTCCAGGTGCCTCAGGAACCGTCCCGGCTCGTTTAGAAATTCCCGGGTCAGCCGCACGTGCTCGAGGCTGTCGTATTCCGTCTCGCGCACCTCGCCGTCGTCGAAACTGTAGATCCCCGCTTCGGGAAAAGCGAGCAGGATCGGTGAGTGCGTCGCGATGATGAACTGCGCCTCCTGACGCACCATGTCGCCGAGCATCGCGAGCAGCGCCAGCTGGCTTTGCGGCGATAGCGGCGCCTCAGGCTCGTCGAGCAGATAAAGGCCGCCGGGGACGAACCGGGACTGGAACAGCT
>JBOHTL010000374.1:0-2743 GCA_050733735.1 Gemmatimonadaceae bacterium | reverse complement strand
TCGGCGTAATGGCCGCGCTCGCGCACCCAGCGAACCGTTTCGTGGAAGTCGGTGCGATCGGCGCGCAGGCCATGCACGGCAAAAACAATGTGCTTGCGTTGGAGCATCTGATCAGGTGACGTCAGGGCCCGACACCAGCTTCGAGAGTGAGTATCACGCGCCGGTGCTGGCGGGCGAGGTCGTCGGCTTTCTCGCTAATGCGAAAAGCGTGCTGGACGGGACGCTGGGCGGTGGCGGCCACAGCGCTGCGCTGTTGGACGCGGGTGTTCCTGCAGTGATCGGTGTGGATCGCGACCCTGAAGCGCTCGCGGCAGCGACGAGACGACTGGACCAGTTCGCGAACGTGGGAAGGTTTCGCGCGGTACCGGGGAACTTCGCCGATGCCGCCGACGGAAGCATTCCCGAGCTGCGCGACGCGCTCTTCGACGGCGTGCTGCTCGACCTCGGCGTGTCCTCGCGTCAGTTCGATGTCCTGGAGCGGGGATTCACCTTCCGCGAGGGGGCGCCGCTCGACATGCGGATGAACCCCGGGAACTCCGATGCGCCGACCGCCGGCGACGTACTGAACCGGGAAGACGAAGCCGAGCTGACGCGCATTTTCAAGGAGCATGGCGACGAGCCCCCCCCCCGGGCGCGTCGTCTCGCTCGCGAGATCATCCGCCGGAGAGAGACCTCGGCATTCGCAACCAGCGACGATCTGGTGCGTGCGATTCGCGGAGCACTCGGGCCGCGCACCGGGCCGCCGGACTTCGCGCGTCTCTTTCAGGCGGTCCGCATCGCCGTCAACGACGAGCTGGAAGGGCTGCGCAGAGCACTGCCTGCCTTTCGCGACCGTCTCACGCCCGGTGGAGTGATCGTGGTGATCGCCTACCATTCGGGGGAAGACCGCGTCGTCAAGCATACATTCCGCGACTGGAGCACCGGCTGCGTTTGCCCACCGCGTCAGCCGACATGCACCTGCGGTGGCCGCGCGATGGGAAACGTCCTGACGAAGCGCGCCGTCGTGCCCGGACCGCAGGAGATTTCCGGGAATCCACGCGCGCGCAGCGCTAAGCTTCGGGCATGGCGAAAGGACGACGCGTAAAGTCCTTCGGGCGGTCGCTCATCCTCGTCGGGCTGCTTGGTTTCTTCGTGGTGGCGATGGGCGTCATTGCACGGAGAACGTTCGGTATCGGCCAGGCGAGACAGATCAGGGACCTCGAACGGCGGCGCGATGCACTCGACGCGTCGCGCGTGCAGCTCGAGGTCGAGATCCGAGAGGCGTCGAGTCGCGCCAGGCTCGGCCCGATCGTGCAGCAGCGTCTCAAGATGTATGTGCCGGCCGACAGTCAGGTCATCATTCTGCCCCGCGAGCGCCGTCAACCGAGATGAATCGCAACCACCGCATCGGCATCGTGCACGCCGCGCTTGCCCTGCTCATGCTCGCGGTGCTCGGCAAGGCGGCCCACGTGCAGCTGGTCCAGGGCGGCGTGTGGGCGGACATGGCGACGCGTCAGCATTTCACGGCCGAGGCGATCCCGGCGCCGCGCGGGACGATCACCGGGGCGAACGGGAAGATCCTGGCCACGTCGCGCGAGCTGGTGAAGCTCGAGATCGCCCCACGGGAGGTGCGTTCGTCCGAAGCACGTCAGTTGCGGAAGGCGCTCGTCGACGCCGGCGTCGGCGCGTCGCTTGCCGCGCGCGTGCTCGACCGCGAGCGCAGTTGGATTGTCGTACCGGGCCGCTTCGTCGCCGAGGATGTCGCGTCGATCACGGCGATGCGCGGCGTGTACACTACGCCTGTGAGCGACCGGACCTACGCGATGTCTCCCGGGCTGCAGTCGTTGATCGGGGGCGTCGATGTCGTGGGCAACGGCGCGGACGGACTCGAGCTGGCGCTCGATTCGCTTCTGCGCGGGGTCGGGGGTACCTCGAACCTCGTTCGCGACGTGCGCGGGCGAACGCTCGTGTCGCCGGCACGGCGCGGCAGTGTGGCGCGCCAGGGTCATTCGATCACGCTCACGATCAACCAGGAGCTGCAGGAGATTGCCGAGCGCTCGTTGTCGGATGCGGTGGCGCGCATGGACGCCGACGGGGGCGACATCGTCATCCTGGATCCGCGAAACGGCGAGGTGCTTGCCGTCGCGGGCGTTCGCAACGGCAGGTTCGCTGCGTCGCTCACGGCGGTCACCGAACCGTTCGAACCGGGATCGACGCTCAAACCACTCATCGCCGCTGGTCTCCTGGCGCGGGGCCGCGCCCGCGTCGCCGACAGGGTGCCCTCGCGTGGCGGTGTCTTCGAGCTGCATGGGCGACGCATCCACGACGAGCCGCACGAAGGTGGACCAGCCCCCGACATGCTGTCGCTCGCGGACGTGATCCGCTATTCCAGCAACGTCGGGATCGCGCAGTTCGCGGCGCGCTTCACGCCGCGCGAGCAGTACGAGACGCTGCGCGACTTCGGTCTCGGCACGCCGACGGCCGTGCCGTATCCCTCGGAAGCATCCGGTGTCCTGAGAGAACCCGGACGCTGGTCGAAGCAGTCGTCGGCGTCGCTGGCCATGGGCTACGAGATCTCCGTGACCCCGCTCCAGCTCGCGCTCGCCTATGCGGCGATCGCCAACGGCGGCGAGCTGCTGCAGCCCGCCTTCGTCAAGGAGATCCGCGCGCCCGGCGGTGACGTGCGGTTTCGTCACGATCGCCGGGTGGTGCGTCGCGTGATTCCGTCGCGCGTGGCGGCGACGATGCGCGGGCTGCTGTCAGG
>JBOHTL010000373.1:0-3592 GCA_050733735.1 Gemmatimonadaceae bacterium | reverse complement strand
GTTTACGCTTGACCTTCTTGCACAGCGTCGGAGCGCCACGTCGACATGGGATGAGCTTCTGCTCATGCATGACAACGAGGCGGCAGTGCTATTCGGGCGGAACAAGGGAATTGCGCTCATGCTCAGTCGTGCGCTAATGCGTGGTATTGCGGGCGCCTCTGAACTACTGCGCTTCTTGAGCACCGCGGCGCGCTGGGGCTAGGGGCCGCCACGTCACCGACTATCCAGCATACGTCGACGAAGGCCCTGAGCACATCAAGGGACGGCTGCTGCGCGTGTACGATGTCCAGATGGAGCTCGGCATCTGGCGCTGGCCGACGTAGTCACCACAGCGCTTTAAAGACCGCCCGCAGCAGCCCGCCAGCGACCAGCGCGATCATTGTGCTCGCCAGTGTCCCGATCAGGAAGTACTCCGCGAACTCGTGCTTCTCCAGGTCGCGACTCCGTATCAGCCCCTTCGCCGCGATCGTGAACCCTAACGCAGCATAGCTCCCAGCGGCCACCATTCCGGCCAGCAGGAGACGCTCGATGTCCCCGATCAGCCGGCCGCGGTTCAGCTCCACCTCGTCCACCTGCTTCTGCTGAAGGGGCAGGCTGTCCGCGCGATTCAGGATCGCCCGCACCACCTGCGTGCCGCCGCGCACGAGGTACAGCACGATTGCGCCCGACAGCATCAGCGCCGCCATTCGGCGGCTCGGCAGCGGCAGCTCGAGCACGGTGATCAGCGGACGTGTCGCGACATTGCCCACGATCAACGCGCTCAGGGCGACGTACGCTGCCGTCGTCCCCAGCTCCAGCTCCGCGCCGCGCTTGTGCCACTCTGCCCTCCCGCGCTCCCTGGCCCAACCAAGGAACAAGCAGCACCCAACACCCCACACCCTGCCCCCACTCGGTGCGCGCATGCTGCGCAGGTGAGATTCAGGGGAGAGTCAGGTGATGGCCTCCAGTCATGCTTGTGCCAGACCTCAAATCCCGAGACGCACCATGAGAGCCGATTTCTTTCGAGCCTGCACCCTTGCGGCCGCGCTTATCCTGGCCGGATGTCGAGACGCTCCAGTTCAGCCCACGGCCGCTGAGCCGGAACCCCTACCGGCGGCATCGCTCCTCGCCGACGACGCAAGGCAGCGATGCGTCGCCATGCTCGATCCAGACTGGCTGTGCGAATCCGACGCCCTCCGCGATCAACTCTGCGCAGCCACCATCAGGCCAGCCACGCTCGACATCGAGATCAAGCGACGCTTTTTCACCGTGCGATACCGTGTCACCTTAGAGCCGCAACCGGATGGCTCCCTCAGTGTCACGATCGCGTGGATCACGAGCAGCGGCGAACTGGTTCCACTCGGCGACCCGGTCATCATCTCGGCAGACAAGGTTGCCAGGTTCCGGATGAGTTGCCCGCCCGATCCCACGAACCTGACGCTGCGCACGGTGTGGCAATCGCCCGCTGGCGTGGTCGTGGACCGTGAGCATCGGGTCGTGGCCGGAGAGCCCGCACCGCTGGACGTCGACGACGTGGCCGGTCCGGATCTCACCATTGACATGGACTACGCTCCCGCGACGGTCTCGTTCGCGCAGCAGTGGACGGCAACCGTCGAACCCAGTGGCAGCCTCGCCGTCACCGCCCGCCGCGATCCCAGCGCGTCGGATGATCGCGGCTTCCAGGTGAGCATCACGTCGATCCCGACGGTCGTCACGCTCGCCATCGACGCAGCGTCGCGGAGAACATCGGGCTCCGTTACGTCGCCGGTCGCCAGGCTCGACGTATCGCTCCATGCAGGCACCCTGCAGGGGCAATCCGCGCTGAACGTGAACGCCAGCGTGCAGGAGGTGACCGGCCAGTTCGACATGACGTTCGCATCGAGCGTCGCCCTGACGACCGCCACCGCAATCGGAATGATCGAAGTGAGCGCCTGGACGAATGGTCGGACGCCTGTATCGATCCCATCCGACAGATTCGGTCTGGTGCAGCACTTGGATGAGATGGGGATGGCGACGGCCCTGAGACTTCCGGGAAGCCAGGGCTTCAGCGCGACGATCGATCCTCTCGACGTGCGAGGCAGGGGAGCCGCGAGCTCGAACCTCTTCGACGTCGAGCTTCGTCACCCCGGCAAGTTGGCCACGCTGCACCTGAGCGCAACGCCGGTCGGGCTGGTGGTCGCGAGTCGGTTGACCACGGCTGGATATGACCTGGAGTTTCAGGCCGGCCGGGCTCCCGAGTCTGCGGTGATCGCTGCCGACGGCATCACTTCCCTCGCCAGAGGCGGCGCGTACAGCGCCACGTTCACTCGAACGAGCGGCGCAGTCCTGCACATGGCGCTCGATCCGACCACTGCCGGGGAACCGCAGCGGTTCGCATTCTTTGGGGCGCTTGCCGCGGAGGTGGAAGTATCCGCGCGCCCGCCCGGCGCGAGCATGGCATCCACCATTCATGCGAGCGGCTTTCAGGACCTTCGCGGGTGCTTTGCCTTCGACGGCAAGTGCCGACCCACCGATCGCGTTCCCGAGCAGCTCCCGCCGTATCTGTTCAGCGACGAGCACCCCGTGCAATCCGGTGTGGACGGAGGACTCAACCGGCCATATGCGGCGCAACTGTCCGTCGATCTCCACGACGAACGCGCATTTGCCCCTGTGACCCTGAGTGCTTCGATCGATCGCGGAGATGGCGTTCCGATCACGATCAACCGCCTGCAATTCACGCGTTTCACGTTCGACGCCGGAATGCATCCGACATCGCCGATGTTCGATCCGGGCCCCAAGCCGAGATACTATCTGTACATCGATTCGGACGCCGAACCGTTCAGCGTCGTATCGTTTCGGATGCCGGAGCTGCTGGAGCGGTTAGCTCTTGACGGTGGACCGTCGGTCGCTGACCGCCGCCTCGTCTGGCTTCCGGGACCGACGTGCACGCTGGCGGAGAACGGCGCGTGTGTGCCCGATTCCGAGCGTCCGGATCTGCGCAGAAATGGAGTGGGCACCTGCGCCAGCAGCCTGACTGCGACCGTTTTTCGTGTGAACGGCGTGTTGTTGGCCGCGTTCGACTACGCGACACTGCAGTCCGCGATCTGCGGCAACTGAACGCCTGCTGTTGCTGTCCTCAGCACGTACACTCGCATCGCCGGACCACCACGCGGGGTCCGGCGATGTGCGTGCGTGAGTGTCTCGAGACTCCTTCGATTGCTTTCCAGTCGAAGTTACGGTGACGCGGCGCAGGCTAAGGCGTGCCGACGCCCGCGATGGAACCGCAGTCGTCTTCGGCATCCGGCGCTGGCCGACGTAGTTACCAGAGCGCGGTAAAGCTCACGCGCAGCAGCCCGCCCGCGACCAGCGCGATCATTGTGCTCGCAAGTGTCCCAATAAGGAAGTACTCCGCGAACTCGTGCTTCTCCAGGTCGCGACTGCGGATCAGCCCCTTCGCCGCGATCGTGAACCCTAACGCGGCATAGCTCCCGGCAGCCACCATCCCGGCCAGCAGCAGACGCTCGATGTCCCCGATCAACCGGCCGCGGTTCAGCTCCACCTCGTCTACCTGCTTCTGCTGGAGGGGCAGACTGTCCGCGCGATTCAGGATCGCCCGCACCACCTGCGTGCCGCC
>JBOHTL010000372.1:0-17234 GCA_050733735.1 Gemmatimonadaceae bacterium | reverse complement strand
CCTTGAAGGCGTCGAGGACCGCCGTGAGGTCCGTCATGACGCGCGGCGAAGCGTCAGGCGAACGACATTGCCCGGGCGTCCGGGGAGCTGCTCGACGCGATCCATGAGCTTCTGCATCAGGTACAACCCGCGGCCATCTTCGCTTTCGAGTCGATCAGGGGTCGTCGGATCGAGCGTGCACTGCGAGATGTCGAAGCCGATCCCCTCGTCGATCACTTCCACGACGAGCCGCACACGATCGATGCGCGCGTTCACGCGCACGCGCTTGTCGGGATCCTCCGCGTTTCCGTAGAGGATCGCGTTCGACAGCGCCTCCGTCAGCGCGACGGGGACGTTGAGCTGGAGTTGCTGAGCCGCGAACTGCATCGCCTCGCATTCACGCCGCACGAGCTCCACGACGCGCTCGATCTCCCGGACGTCATTGGGAATATCGAGCTCGAGGGTGCGGACGGAACGTTTGCCGCCCGTGCCGTCGGCTGTCTGCGGTCGTCGAGGTCGACGGGAGGGACTCAGAAGCTCTGAAGCGCGCGCTCGCGCGTGTCTGCGATTTGGAAGAGGGTATCCAGCTTGGTGAGCTCGAAGAGCGTCTTCAGGTCGTCGTTGAGATTGGCCAGCCGGAGCTCGCCGCCTTGCTCGCGGATCTTCTTCGAAAGTGACACGAGCACGCCAAGGCCCGAGCTGTCGATGTAGCCGGTCTGCGAGAAGTCGATGAGGAACTTGCGGCCGCCCTTTTCCAGCTCGTCGAGGACCTTCTGCTTCAGCTCCTGTCGGTTGCCGACGATGAGCTGACCTTCGACGTCCACGACGACGACATCATCCTGTTTCTTGATCGAGAAGCTCATGTAGTGCTCTCCTCAGGAGTCCGAGGGTGGTGGCGCCGCGTCTCCCGACTGCAGTGCGGTGATCGCGGCCACGGTGATAATGTCATTGGTCGATGCGCCGCGCGAAAGGTCGCTGCAGGGCCGTCGCAGTCCCTGAACGATCGGCCCGATGGCGGAGGCGCCGCCGAGCCGCTCGACAAGCTTGTAGGCAATGTTTCCAGCGTCCAGCGACGGATAGACCAGCACGTTCGCTCGGCCGGCAACGGTGCTGCCAGCCGCCTTTCGAGCGGCCACGACCGGTATGAGTGCCGCGTCCCCTTGCAATTCTCCGTCCACAGCGAGGGTCGGCAGACGCCGCCGAATCTCCTCCATCGCGCTCCGCACGAGGGAGATCGATGGCCCCTGGGCGCTCCCGTATGTGCTGAAGGACAGCAGTGCTACGACGGGAGTATCACCGACAATTCGCGACCGGTCGGAAGCGGCTGCCAGCGCGATGTCCGCCAGTTGAGTCGCGTCGGGGTACGGCACTACCGCGCAATCCGTGAACGTGAGCACTTCCGAACGCCCCGTGTCTCGAAAGGGCGGGACGACCATGTAAAAAGAGCTCGAGACGGTACGCACGCCGGGCGCGGCGCCCACGAGCCAGAGGGCCGCGCGCAGGACATCGGCCGTGGTGTGGGCGGCGCCCGCCACGCACCCGTCCACGTCGCCGGTCCGCACGAGGAAGTCCGCGAAATACAACGGATCGCGCGAGAGGTTGTCGGCAACGTCCGCGGTCAGCCCTTTCCGGGCTCGCAGCTCGATCAGCGTGGCCGCGAGCGCCGGACGGCGCGAATCGCTCGCGGGATCCACACATTCGACGCCGAGCGATCGGATGCGCGCGTGAGTTGCCGGCGCAGCAGAATCGAGAATGGCGACGGGTTCCACGATGCGCTGCGACTTGAGCTCGGCGATGGCGTCGATGGTGCGCGGATCTGCCGTTTCGGGAAATGCGATGCGCCGGGCGAGCGCGGCCGCGCGCGCGCGCACCGCGTCGACGAAGTCGGTCACGCCGCGCCGAACTTCGCCTGCAGGGCCCTGGCGACTTCGGGATGCACGAGGTCCGACACGTTGCCACGGAACCGCGCCACTTCGCGCACCAGACTGGCGCTGATGTACGTGGTGTCGAGCGACGGCACCATGAAGATTGTCTCGAGGCTGGGTGCGAGGTGACGGTTCATCAGCGCCATCTGGTACTCGTACTCGAAATCGCTGACGGCGCGCAGTCCGCGAATCAGCACCCTGGCGTTGACCGAGCGCGCGAAATCGACGAGCAGACCGTCGAAGCTCTGCACCTCGATGCGATCCTGTCCCGCCAGCGCGCCCCGAATGAGCGATACGCGCTCGTCGACGCTGAACACGGGCGTCTTGCTCACGTTGCGCGCAACCGCGACGATCAGCCGGTCCACGAACGCGAGACTGCGCATCATCAGGTCCTCATGGCCGCGTGTGATCGGATCGAAGGAGCCCGCGTAGATGGCGATTCGCATGAGGGGTGAAGCTACCCGGAACGGTAGAACGTCACCACCGTGTCGCCGTAGACACGTCGGTCTCCAGCGTCCGGAAGCTCGATGCCCTTTTCGTGCTCGACGCCGAGCACGCGGGCGAAGGGCGTCGTCAGCCAGGTGCTCGCGATACGCTCGGCGAGACCGAGGCGGTACGGCGGATCCGCGAAAGCGACATCGAACTCGTCCACGGCAAGTTGTGCCGCGAAGGCCAGCGCATCGCCACGATGCACCGTGCACTGCTCCTCAGCGCTCAGCGTTTCGATGTTCGCCCGCAGTGCGGAGAGACTTCTGGACGCCAGCTCCACGAAGGCTGCGGAAGCGGCACCGCGCGACAGCGCTTCGAGCCCGAGGGCGCCGGAGCCGGCAAAGAGATCGAGCACCTTCGCGTCTGGCAGGTCGCCGTGAACGATGCTCATCCAGGCTTCGCGCACGCGATCGGCAGTCGGACGCACGCGAGCATCCGCCGGCGTCTTCAGCCGCCTGCCGCGCCACTCTCCCGCGACGATGCGCAGGCGCTGCTCCCGTCAGGACCGGAAATCCGCGAGCCGTGCCTGCAGCTGCGACTCGCCATTCCATTCGTCGCGCTCGAGCCGGAAGGCGACGTCGATGGTCGCGCCCACCGATAACTCCGGCGCGCGATGCGCCATTCCCCACGCGAGCGCCGTGAGCTCGGTGTCGTTCTGCGACAGCCGCACCTTCAATCCGTCCTTGCCGACGATGCGCGGCGCCGATGCGACGCGAACGCCGCGCGCGACGAGCACCGGCGATGGGTTCCCGATGCCGCAGGGCTCTACATGCCGAAGCAGGAGCTCGAGGTTCTCGTCCACCTCGCGCAGATCGACCTCGAGGTCGGCACGCAGCTCGGGGATCAGGTCCGAGGGGCTGAGTCGCGAGCGCGCCACGTCGTTGAAGCGCCGAGCGAATTCCGCCACGCGGTCGCGCGCAATGGTGACGCCGGCGGCCGAGCGATGGCCGCCGAAGCGCAGCAACACATCACGGCACTCGCTGATCCCCGAATGCAGATCGAACGGGGTGATCGAGCGACCGGATCCCTTCCCTTCATCGCCCTCGAGTGCGATGAGAATGGTCGGGCGGCCGAACTCCTCCACGATGCGCGACGCGACGATGCCGATGACGCCCGGATGCCATCCTTCCGCGGCGAGCACGATGCCGTATGTCTCCTCGAGGTTCATGCCGCGCACCATCTCGCGCGCCTGATCGAGCACCTGGCGGTCGAGCTCCTGCCGGTGGGCGTTGAGCTCCTCGAGCTCGCGCGCGATGGGATTCGCGGCCGCCTCGTCGGTCGACATCAGCAGCTCGACACCCCGCAGCGCGCTTCCCACGCGGCCGGAGGCATTCAACCGTGGCGCAAGAATGAATCCGACGCGACCGGCCGTGATGGGTTTGCGATCGAGGCCCGCGGCGCGGATCATCGATCGCAGCCCGATGTTTTTCGTCTGGCTCATGAGGCGCAGCCCGTAGATCGCGAGCACCCGGTTTTCGCCGCGCAGCGGCGCGACGTCGGCAATGGTCGCCAGCGCCGCGAGATCGATCATGTTGTACACCGGATTCGGGCTCGCATTCATCCGCTTGGTGAGCTGCAGCGCGAGCTTGAAGGCGACGCCCGCCGCGCACAGGTCCTTGTCGGGCGAAGGACATCCCGGCTTTCTCGGGTTGAGCACCGCATAGGCTTCGGGGAGCGGGCCACCGGGCAGATGGTGATCGGAGACGATCACATCGATGCCGGCAGCATTGAGCTCCCGCACCGGCCCGAGCGCGCTGGTGCCGCAGTCGCACGTGATGACCAGCGTTGCGCCGATGCGCTTCGCCGCGGCGACACCGGCCGCGGTCAGATCGTATCCGTCGCTCCGATGCGGTATGAAGGGCGTCGCGTCCCCACCGAGCCGGCGCAGCGTCCGGACGAGGATCGTGGTGGAGCAAATACCGTCGACGTCGTAGTCACCATGGACGAGGATCTTCTCCTTGTCGCCAATGGCGCGCACGATGCGATCGACGGCGCGATCGAGGTCGCCGAGCGTGGACGGATCATGGAGATGATCGAGGCGAGGGCGCAGATAGTGCTTCGCGCGCTCCGGGTCGATGAATCCACGGGAAACGAGCAGCCGGCACACCAGCGGCGGCAGCTTCAGCTCACGGCAGAGTGCGTCGATGGCCGCCGCATCGGGAGCGTCACCGGGAAGCACCCAACGCGACTGAGGACGAACGGCAGTGGCGGTCACACGCTCCAAGTTAGGAACGGGACCAGCGAGCGACAATCAGGTTTCTGCGGCGTACAACAAAACACCGCACCCTTCGCACATTTCGGTCGTTCCCGTCGCCACCATCGTGTTGCGACGCTGCACGGGAATCGCGGTATCGCAGTGTGCGCACGACTGGCCGCGCAGGGGGTAGAGCGCCGTTGTACGCCGCTTCGAGCGGATCCGGTCATATCGCTGGAGGAGCGAGCGGGGCACGCGCTGCGCCTTCAGGTCGCGGTCGGCCTGTACTTCTCCCAGCTCCTGTTCCAGTTTCGCGCGATCCGCATCGAGCGATGCGCGGGTCTCCAGCTGCAGCCGCTCGATGTCCTTCACGGCGTGCTCGCGTTCAGTCGTGAGGCGTCGTGCGTCGGCCAGGCGCGCCTGCAGCGTCTCGAGCTCCTTCTCTTCGTCGGCGATGAATCGTTTGGCCTGTTCGATCTGCGCCATGGCAGCCGCAGCTTCCCGCGGCGAGGTGACCTGACCCAGGAGAGTTTCGCTCTTGTCACGGAGCTCGCGGTGGGAGCGCAGACGGTCCTGGACCTCTCGCTGGCGCTGCTCTTCGCTCTCCACGGTGAGTCGCGTATGCCGCAGCGCCTCCTCCGCCCTCTTGCGCTCCTGTTCGAGCACGGCAAGTCGCGGCGCGAGTGCGTCGAGACGCTCTTCGATGCCGTACGTGCGCATGTCGTCCGATTGTACCTCCAGCAGTGCTGCTACGTCCGCGTTCACGTCCATTCCTCCAGGCTCACTGTCCGCTGCGAAAAAAGGCAGGCCACCGTCGCCCTCCAAGCGCATTGATCTCTCGCGTCAGCTGCTGCTTTCTCAGCACCAGCTCGTTCTTGCCGGCGTCGTCCGCCAGCGGAATCTCCCGGTCGATGGCGTCGATCTCCTCGCCCAGCTCACGCTGCCGGAGAACTGAAATGCAGTCTTCGACGATCCGCGCCGGGACGTCGAGGCCGCCATCGTTTTCGGACAGTTCATTCAGGAGCGCGACCGCCTCGTCATCGAGGGTCATGACGATGGTCTCGACGCTGTCCTCGGGCGCCACGACCAGGCGCATAAAGATCTGCGCGAGCAGCGTTTCGCGGAAGCTATCATCGCCGATCCGCTCCGCCACGCTTTCGACGAACTGACGTCGGTGCAGGAGAATTCGCACCAGTTCCCGTTCGGCGGCTGCCCCGGCAGACCCATATACGCGCCGCCGGTCCTGTCGACGCACGCGGCTCTCGGAAGGGCGTTCGTCCGCGGGCGGCTCGGATCGAGTCGGCCGCGCGGAGCTCCCGCGAAGCTCCATCTGAAGCACGTCCTCTCGGACGCCCGTAACCTCGGCGGTGCGCGAGAGATACAGTGCACGCGTTATCGGATCGGACGCCGCGCGAATCGTCGGGAGCAACCGATCCAGCGCGACACGCTTGCGCCGAAGATCGGACAACCATCCGCCACGCTGCAGGATCTGAATCTTCCGCTCGAAGACGTCGATCGCCTGCGCAAGTTGCGCCTCCAGCGCACCGCGCCCATGCTGCCGCACGAAGGTGTCGGGATCCTCGCCTTCCGGCAGCGTCACGACGTGCACTTTCATCCCCTGCCGGAGAAGCACGTCTCCGGCGCGGAACGTGGCTTTCAGCCCCGCCTGGTCGCTGTCGTAAAGAAGAAACACGGTCTTCGTGTACTTCCGAATCAGCTCGGCTTGCGGTTCAGTAAGAGCGGTTCCGAGCGGCGCCACCGTGCTTTCGACGCCGGCCGCGACCAGGCGGATGCAGTCGAAGTACCCTTCGACGAGCAGCGCGCGATCGTCCCGTCGGAGTGCGTGCTTGGCCCAGTTGAGACCATACAGTGTCGATCCCTTCACGAAGACCGGTGATTCCGCCGAATTCAGATACTTCGGCTCTCCCTCGCCGATGACGCGGCCGCCGAAGGCGATCACGCGGTTCTGCGAGTCGTAGATCGGAAACATCAGCCTGTTTCGGAACCGCGGCCTCGGCGGATCGCCGTTCTCCCGAACGATCAGGAGTCCTGCTTCGATCTGGCGCGCGTCGTCGAATCCGAGCGTCGCAAGATGTGCCCGCAGCAGCGACGGATCACGCGGAGCGAATCCGACGCCGAACCGGGTGGCGGTGTCGCGATCCAGGTTCCGTCCGGCAAGGTAGTCGCGCGCCGGGGCGCCAGCGTCACCCTGCCACAGCGTGGTCGTAAAGAACTCGGCGGCCGCCGCGTTGATTTCCCAGAACTTCTCGCGCGGATCGGGGCCGGTATCACGCTCGCGACTGACATCCTTGACCTCGATTCCCGACTTCTCACCCACGTACTTCACGGCTTCCACGAAGTTCAATCCGAGCCGCTTCTGCACGAAGGAAAAAACGTCACCCTTCTCATGACAGACGAAGCAGTGGTAGCCGCCGCGCGGTGAGACCGAGAAGTTCGGATCCTTCCCTTGATGAAAGGGACAGGGACCACGGAAGCTGTTCCCCACGCGCTTGAGCTTCACGTGCTCACTGATCACGGCGATGATGTCGGCGTGATCGCGTACCCGCTCGACGGTATCGTCCGGAATCATCCCAGTTCGGCGACGGTGACTCCGGCGCCCCCTTCGTTCCACGCGCCAAGACGGAACTGCCGCACTCTGGTGTCCTTCTTCAGCATCTCGGTCACGCGGTCACGCAAAGCGCCAGTGCCCTTGCCATGGATGATTCGCAGGGATGGGAGGTCGGCGCGAATCGCGTCGTCCAGCGCCTGCAATACGATGCTATCCAGCTCGTCCGCGCGCACCCCCCGAACATCGATCTCACTGCGCGCATGCATCTCTGGCAGATCGCCATGCCACGCGACCGCGACGGCGGTTTCCTCCGGCGCGAGCTTGGTGAGTGTGTTGAGCGGGACGGTGAGCTTCAGAGAGCCCACGGCGACCTGAGCGTCCTGGCTGCGAATCTCGAGGACACGCCCAGTCCTGTCACCCAGGGTCGCGACCTTCACGAGATCCCCCGCGGCCGGCACGGCAGCCTCGCCGGCCGGAGCACGCCGCGCGGAGCTGCGCCTGCTCTTTTCCTCTTCGACATCCAGTTGTTCGAGCACGGCCGCCTGCCGCGCTGCGAGCTCCTCGGCGTGCTTTCGCGCCGAGCGGGCTTTTTCGTCGAGCCCCTCCGCGCCTGCCTTTTTCAGCTCGCGCAACGTTCGATCGATCTCCGCGCGCGCGTTCAGCAGATATTTCCGAGCCTCCTGTCGCGACTGCCGCTCCACGCCGCGCTCTCGTTCGCGCACGTTGCGCTCTCGTTTGACGACGTCGTGGATGCGGCGCCTGGCGTCCTCCAGGAGCCGGGACAGCTCGACCTCACGTTCGGACAGCGCCGCCTGTTGCTGCTCGAGCCGTTCGAGAAGCGCGGCGACGTCCCGTTCCGTGGTCGGGACACGCTCCTCAGCGCGACGGACGACGTCGTCCCGAAGACGCAGCTTGCGCGCGATGCTGATGCCGTACGAACGGCCAGGAATCCCCTTCACGAACCGGTACGTCGGCGCAAGCTGCTCGGCGTCGAACTGCAGCGAGCCGTTGACGACACCGGGAACCTGTGTCGCCAGTTCCTTCAGGGCGCCGAGGTGCGATGTCGAAAGCGTGGTTGCGCCGCGACTGGTCAGATCTTCGAGAATCGCCCAGCCGAGCGACGCACCCTCGAGAGGATCGGTGCCGGACCCGAGCTCGTCGACGAGAACCAGCGAGGACGGTGTCGCACAGTCGAGAATCTCGGCGAGGTTCTTGAGGTGCGCGCTGAAGGTGGAGAGACTCGCTTCGATCGACTGCTCGTCACCGATGTCGGCGAAGTAATCGTCGAAGACGGGAAGACGCGAGCCCTTTCCGCAGGTCGGTGGGATTCCTGCCTGCGCCATTGTCGTCAGCAGCCCGACGGCCTTCAGCAGAACCGTCTTGCCACCCGTGTTTGGTCCCGAGATGACCAGCGTTCGTTCGTCGCCGCCGAGCTCGAGATCGAAGGGAACGACCGATATCCCCTGAGCGAGAAGAAGCGGATGACGGCCATCGTGGATCGCCCAGCGCTCACGCGGCGACGCAAAGGCCGGCGCAATCCCGTCCCAGCGTCCCGCAAAGGCTGCCCGCGCGTGCAGCGAGTCCAGCTCCGCGAGCGCATCGACCGACATCGCGAGCGCATCTCGGGACGGACGGACGCGGTCCGTCAGCTCGGCGAGGATGCGCTCCACTTCTTCACGCTCCTCCGCCTCGAGCTCGCGGATGCGATTGCCGAATTCGACAGCGGCCGGCGGTTCGATGAAGAGCGTCGCGCCGGTAGCGGAGGCATCGTGCACGATTCCGTTCACGGCGCCGCGGCCCTCACGCCGCACGGGAATCACGTAGCGACCGTTTCTGACGGTCACGGACATGTCCGGCACGCGCAGCGATTCATCGAGCTTCGCGAGCTGCCGCTCGAGGATCTTCACCAGCTCGCCTTCGGACGCGCGCAGATCACGGCGCAGCCGCTTCAGGGCCGGTGAGGCGCCGTCCTTGACCGCCGCATCATCAGCGATGCAGCGCTCGATCTCGATCTCCAGGGCGCGATCCTCGTGCAGGCGCACGCGCAATGGTGCAAGCACCGCGCGCGCCGTGATGGGTCGCTTGTCATCCGTCAGCACCTGACGCGCGTGTCTCGCGTGACGCAGCAGGAGTCGCGCGGCGAGCAGTTCCTCCGCCTTCCACGACAGGCCAGCGACGCGCAATCGCTCGAGCGGATGGCGGAGATCGGGGACTGCGTCCGCGTGCCACGGGGCATCCCCGCCCCGCAGCGCGCGCACGCCGGCGATTCGCGCGTGCTCACGGTCCAGCCATTCGCGGTCCATCATCGGCTGAAGCTCCCGCACGCGATCCGCGCCCAGCTCGGACGCTGCGTGACCCGCAACGGCCTCGAGCACCCTTGGGAACTCGAGTACCGCCAACGCATGGCGGTTCACTTTCCGGCGAGTTCCTCGCGCGCGATTGCGTTGATGGCGCTGCCGTCCGCGCGTCCTTTGAACTGCGGCATCACCTTGCCCATGACCGCACCGACATTGGCCGCGCCGCCGGCGATCGCGGCGCGCACCGCGGCCCGAATCTCCTCCGGGTTCACCTGTGCAGGGAGGTACGTCTCGAGCAACGCGACTTCCTGTCGTTCGGTGGCTGCCAGCTCCGTGCGTCCGGCCTTCTCGTAGATCTCGACGGATTCGCGACGCTTCTTGATGCCGCGACGCAGGACCTCGATCACGTCGTCGTCGGTCAGATCGCGTTTGAGCTCGATCTCGCGATTACGGATCTCAGAGAGGGTAGACCCCAGGAGCAACGTCGCCGCCTTCTGCTGACTCTTGCGCGCCGCCGTAAGGTCAGCGGCCAACCGTGACTGCAGTGACACGACTGTCGACAAGCGAATCCTCCGGATCCGAACACTCTCAAGCTAGCCGGGGGGCCATTTCATGGGGCGCCCCCCGAGTACGTGCAAATGGATGTGAAACACGGTCTGGCCAGCCTCGGCGTTCGTGTTGATGACCGTTCGATACCCGCGCTCCGCGAGTCCTTTGTCACGGGCAATCTTCGCGGCGAGAACGTGCATGCGTCCGACGACGGTGCCATCGGTCACTTCGTTGAGTGACGCGACATGTTCCCGGGGAATCACGAGCACATGCACGGGCGCCTGCGGCTTGTTGTCGGTGAAAGCGACACAATGCTCGTCCTCCGCGACGATGTTCGCGGGGATCTCCTTGCGCACGATACGGCAGAAAAGACAGTCGCTTGCCATCAGGTTCTCCCGGGCCGAAGCGGCGCGGCGCGAATCACCGCGGCACCAGCGATGATAGCCGTCTCGAATCGCAGCGTGGTAGTGCCGAGCGATGCCGTCGTCCAGCCAAGAGATGCGGCCGTGTCGAGCTCCTTGCGCTCGAAGCCCCCTTCGGGACCCACGGCGAGCGCCGCGCCGCCACGATCGAATTGCCGGGTCAACAAGGGAGCCCCGGCTGCATCGAGGAGGAAACGCGCGGACCCCCCGGCCGATTCCAGGGCGCGCGCTGCATCGACTTCCTCCTGAACGATCGGCAGCCAGCCACCGCCGCTCTGCTCGAGAGCCGATTGCATGCGGGCGTGGACCTTCTGACGGAACTTGTCACCCTCGCCGCGGGTTCCGACGCTCCGTGAGCGCGCAAAGTACGCCGGTCTCCATACCGTGACCTGCAGCTCGACGCACTTCTCGGCCGCGAGCAGCATCCGCTCCCGGTCCGCGACGGGCACGACGACCTCGAGAGGGATGGGCGGAGGCACGTTCTCCACGACTTCGACTCCGACCTGGACGCCGCCCTTCTTCAGATCGAGGATCGACCCGAGGCCGACTGCTCCCCTGCCGTCGAGCAGCCGAACGGGATCACCAGGCTTCGCGCGCCGAACCTCTACGTGATGCGCCGCGCCGGCGTCGAGCCGAACAACCGCGCCGGCTGCGAAAGGCTCCGCCGTGAAGAGCGTCAGGATCGAACGATGCTCACGCTCCACCAGATCCCCTCCTCGTCTACCTGATCGACGGTCCAGCCGAGCCGACGGAGCAGCGACTCGACCATGGGTCGCTCGTCCGCGAGCAGGCCGCTCAACACAGTAACGCCGTCCGGCGTCATCGCGGCCGCGATGGTTGGCAGAAGCGGGCCAAGCACGGGCCAGATGATGTTCGCGAGCACGACACGCACGGGCGCGACGAGTGGCAGGATGATGGCCGCATCGCCTTCAATGACAGTCACCTGTTCCGCGACGCCGTTCGCGCGGACATTCTCCTCGGCGTTTGCGATCGCGTCGGGGTCCAGTTCGACGGCGATGACACGGGCCGCGCCGAGTTTCGCCGCGGCGATGGCCAGGACAGCGCTTCCGGCGCCCAGGTCCGCCACCGTGTCCCCCGTTCGTACGATGCCGCCCAGAAGCCGCAGCACGCCGCGTGTCGTCTCGTGCTCTCCCGTACCGAACGCCATCTGGGGCTCGATGATGATGCGTTCGCGTTCCTCGAACTTCTCGGCGAGCCATGGCGGCGTCACGACCAAACGACCGGTGCGATGCGCGCGGATTCGCGACTTCCATTCCGCGGACCAGTCGATGTCGGGTGTGGCCTCGAACGCGACCGTGGCGGAGGTGTCCGCATCCGCAACGGCAGAGGCGATCCGACCCTGGTCGGCATCCGCGACGTGCGTCACGACGGCATCAGGGAACTCCTGAACACCTTCGGCCCCCACCTGGAAGAGAGACGCGATGACCGCGTCGCGGTCGGAGAACTCGGTGACCCGAACGGTGGTCCAACGTCGCGCGCTCACGCCCCGAGGGCGTCGCGCATCCGCGTCCAGAAGCTCTTTCCGCGATCGACCGGAACGCTCTTCTGCACCTTGCTCAGTTCGCGGATCATCTGGTCCTCCTTCTCGGTCAGAAGGTCCGGTGTCCACATCTGCACGCGCACGTGCAGATCTCCCGTGCCGCCGGTGTTCACTCGCGGCAGGCCGCGACCACGCAGGTGAAAGACCTGTCCGCTCTGCGTTCCGGCCGGCATGCTGAGCACGACGCTTCCAGTCACCGTGGGAACCGTGAGATCCGCGCCGAACACGAGCTGGGGGTACGTCACGAGCAGCTCGGTATACAGATCTTCGCCATCACGATCGAAGCGAGGGTCATCAGCGACGTCGAACACCACGTGGATGTCGCCGCGCGGACCGCCACGCGAGCCCGCATTCCCCACGCCCCGCAGCGTCATGTACTGGCCCGTCGCGACGCCCGGTGGAACGTGAACGTTGATGTCCCGGTCGATGCGCACCCGTCCGTCGCCCCGGCACTTCTTGCATGGTGAAGCGATGACGCTCCCCTCCCCCTTGCACGTCGGACAGGGGGCGACCGTGATGAACTGCCCGAAGAATGACTTCTGAGCGCGCCGCACTTCGCCCGCGCCGCCGCAGCTCTGGCAGACCTGCGCGCGCGAGCCCGGCTCGGCACCCTGTCCTTCGCAACGGTCGCAGGCATCGAGCAGCTTGATCGTCACGACCTTGTCGATGCCCTTGGCGACTTCCTCGAGCGTGAGCTGCAACGTGACTTTCACATCGGCGCCGGTGCGGACGCTGCCCTCCTGCCGCGCGCCGCCGAAGTCCATTCCTCCAAAGCCGAAGTCGCGCATGAACACGTTGAGCGCCTCGGACAGATCGAAGTGGTGGAAGCCTCCAGGCATGCCGCCCCCTCGGAGGCCGGCTTCGCCATACCGCTCGTACATCGCGCGCTTCTGCGGATCACGCAGGATGTCGTACGCTTCGGTCAGCTCCTTGAACCTTTCCTCCGCTTCCTTCGACCCGTTGTTGCGGTCGGGATGCCAACGCATCGCGAGGCGGCGATACGCGACCTTGACCTCATCGTCGCTCGCGGTTCGCGATACCTCGAGGACCTCGAAATAATCGCGCATGTCAGTCCAGAAGCTCAGAGAGAAGTTGCGACGTGTGATTGACGAGCGAGATCACCTTTTCATACGGCATGCGCGTCGGTCCAATCACACCGATGACGCCCGCGAGGGAGCCAGTGTGATACTCGGCGGTAACGACGGTGAAATCACGGAGGCGTTCGTCTGCGTGCTCGGCGCCGATGGTGATGGAGATCCCCGATGTTTCACCGCGGCGTCGCAGCGCATCGGCGAGATCCTGGGGTCGCTCGGTGAGCTCGATGAGGCGACGCATCCGATCTGCCGCCGCGAACTCGGGCTGCTCCGCGAGCACGGACGCCTGGCCGAACAGAATGCGCTCCTCCCCGCGTGAGATCTGCTGATCGAAGAGGGCATCGGCTTCCTGCACGAAGATGTTGAGCAGCTCACGCGCGGTTGGCGCGGAAACGGTGTCGCGCAGCCGCGCTCCGACCGAGGACCGGATCTCTTCGAGCGTGAGTCCGGAGAGGCGTTCATTGAGCACCTTTGTCACTTCGGTCAGCGCCGATTCAGCGATCGAACCGACGACCTCCACGAACACCGTGCGAACCGCGCCTCCTTCCAGTGAGAGCACCATCAGCAGCCGCTCATCGTTCACGCGAACGAGGTCCAGGCTGCGCAGGACCGAAGCCGCGATGTGCGGCTGCATGGCCACGCCGAGCTCCTGAGTCAGAACTCCGAGGCTCTGGGCGGCGCGACGCAGAATCGTTTCGATTGGCGAACCGGAGTCGGCGAGGGCTTCGGAGAGCTTTTCCCGATCTGCGGTTGGAGCCAAGGGCGTGCTCCCCAACAACGCGTCGACGTAGGCACGGTAGGCCTTGTTGGTGGGAATCCGTCCGGCGGAAGTATGCGGGTGGAAAAGAAAGCCTTTCTCCTCCAGATCACTCATCGTGTTCCGGATCGTGGCGGGAGACACGCCAAGCCCGAACCGCCGAGACACCGTGCGTGATCCGGCGGGCTCGGCGGTCTGAACGTACGTTTGGATGACTGCCTCAAGAACGCGACGTTCGCGTGCCGAGAGCTGCTCGACGCGGCTCATAAGTGCAAAGCTAGTAACGACTTCGGAACAGAGTCAAGTCACACGCGAGCGCATCGAGCCGGAGCCAGCCCACAGCGGTCAGCCGGAGCGTCGAATCGCGGTCAACCGTCGCCCAGCCAGCCTCGATCCACGGCGCTACGTGCGCCCGTTCTTCAGACGAGAGAGGTGTTCCAGCAACCGTGCGGAGACTCAGATAAGCCTCTTCAGCCATGGCCTGCTCGCTCGTGAGGACTTCCGATCCCGCTGACGGAGAACTTCCATGAGCAATCTGAGCTTCCCATTCGGCAAACGCAGGGATGTTCCAGCAACGTACCTGGCCGTCGAACTCGTGCGCCGACGGGCCGAACCCACCGTACGGCCGGCGCTGCCAGTAGGACCAGTTGTGCCGGGACTGCCGGCCAGACGATCCATAATTCGATACCTCGTAGTGCTGGAGTCCCGCGTCGGTCAGCGTATCGTGAGCGACGAGATACTCCCGTTCGAATCGATCCTCCGGTGCTTCTTCCACGTCGCTTCGAGCAACCTGTCGTCCGAGCGGTGTTCGAGGTTCGACGGTCAATCCGTACACGGAGACGTGCGGAATGCCCAACTCAGCGGCCATTGCAACATCGCGTTCCCACGAGCGCGCGAGCTGGGACGGCGCGGCGAAGATCAAGTCGATGGAGATGTTATCAAAGTCGGCTTCACGAAGTACTTGAACAGCGTGAAGACCCGCCGCCGCGTCATGCGTGCGATGCATCCAGAGAAGGACGCCGTCGTCGAATGACTGAACGCCAAGCGACACGCGGTTGATTCCGGCCGCGCGCCAGGCACGCGCCGATTCGAGGCTGACGTCCTCGGGGTTCGCCTCCAGCGTTACCTCGGCGTCCTGTCGCAGCTCGGCGCGGCGGCGAACGACGTCCAGGAGACGAGCGACTCCGTTACCGCCAAGCTTCGAGGGCGTTCCTCCGCCGAAGTACAGTGTCTCGAGCCTGAACTCAGACTGCGCGTGCCGCAGCTTCCATTCGCAGTCGATGGCCGCGGCAAATTCGCGGGAGGGGATCCGCGTACGGACCGCGATCGAGAAGTCGCAGTACACGCACCTGCGGGCGCAGAAAGGGACGTGAACGTACAGGTGTTCCGCTCGCACGATCGCTTCCGGCTCAGCGTCGCCGGATGATTCCGGACATGGCGCACTCGATCGAGCCTGCGATTTCGAGCTCGGTGACGGCCGCCATGCACTGTGAGGCTGGAAGCCCGCTTTTCGCGCAGAGCGTGTCGATATCGAGCCCACCGGTCTCCAATGCGATCCAGACGCGGGCGGCGTCGCCTTTTGGATTGCCGCGGGGAATGCGCGGGGGCGGCGTGAGCGCCGCGAGGGCGAGCGCGTCCTCGATCGAAGTGATGATCGTCCCGCCGTCCCGGATCACCAAATTCGCTCCGGCGCTCTGCGGTTGATCGATGGCGCCAGGTACCGCTCCGATCGTGCGGCCGAGCCCTGCTGCATGCTCGAACGTGTTGAGGGCGCCGCTGCGCTCCGGTGCCTCGACGACGATGACGACGGAGCACAACGCGGCGATCAACCGGTTGCGATGCAGAAAGGTGAACTTCATCCCGTGATCGTCGTGGTACAACTCCGTCAGCAGGAGTCCGCGCTCGGCTACCTCAGCATGTAAAGCGACGTGCGATCGGGGATAGATCTGATCCAGCCCGGTGCCGAGCACTCCGATCGTCAGTCCGCCCGCGTCGAGCGTCGCGCGGTGCGCGGCTCCGTCGATCCCGGAAGCCATTCCACTGACGACGACGGCGCCGGCCCGAGCGAAGGCGCTGGCCAGCTCGCGTGTCACCCGAAGGCCGTACGCGGTCGCGCGGCGCGTCCCCACGATCGCTACGCGCGGCCGATGCTCCAGCGTCTCGATCGCTCCACGCGCGAACAGCTGTACTGGCGCGTGCTCGCCGAGATCCCGCAGCTCCTCCGGGAAGCGGGCGTCGTCCGGGGTGAGGACGAACTCAGGGAAGCTCGACTCGCGTGGCGGCTGCGGCGCGTTCATCGGCTTTCCTCATCTCGAGAAGTTGCTTCCACCACGCCGACAGGAGGTCGTCGATCCCCTGCCGTGCCGCTGCGCTGATCGCGAAGACGCCGAATGCCTCCGGCGCATCGATGGGTGGCCCATCGGTCTCACCGAGCAGGTCCATCTTGCTGAACACCACGCAGTGCGGTTTCTGCGAGAGCTCGATCGAATGCGCCGCGATCTCGCGGCGCAGCTGGTCGTATTCCGCCTGCCAGTCCATCGAGTCGATGGGAACCAGGAACGCGAGGAGTCGGGTGCGTTCGATGTGCCTGAGGAACTGAAGCCCGAGCCCTTTGCCTTCGTGCGCGCCCTCGATGATCCCTGGAATGTCGGCAACCACGAAGGTGCGCGAGTCACTGAGCTGTGCGACGCCGAGATTCGGCGACAGTGTGGTGAATGGGTAGTCCGCGATCTTCGGTCGAGCGGCGGAGACGACCGACAACAACGTGGACTTGCCGGCGTTGGGTTGTCCGACGAGCCCGACATCCGCGATGAGCTTGAGCTCCAGCTCGAGCTCCCGAATCTCTCCGTCCTCGCCCGGCTGGTATTCACGCGGCGCCTGCTTGGTGGACGTCGCGAAGAACGCGTTTCCCTTCCCGCCGCGCCCACCGCGCGCGACGACGTACGTTTCGCCGTCTTCGAGGACCTCGGCGATCATCTCGCCGGTCTGGGCGTCGCGCACGAGCGTGCCCGGAGGAACCGGAAGGACGACGTCGTCGCCTGACGCACCCGTTTTGTTCGCTCCCGATCCATGGTCGCCGTCGTGAGCGGAGAACGAATCGCGATAGCTGTAATCGAGCAGGGTCGCGAGGTTGGAATCGCCGCGCACACTGACGTCGCCGCCACGGCCGCCGTCGCCACCGTCCGGTCCTCCCATGGGGATGAATTTCTCGCGGCGGAAGGACACGATCCCCGAACCGCCGTCGCCGGCCTTCACGTGGATTCGAACGCGGTCAATGAACGTCATTGCTGATCCGTTGGCAAAGCCGAATGGCGCGCGCGAGGAGCTCGTCTGACATGACACCACGCAGCGATTCCAGCGCCGCGGTCACGACCGGATGCGCCACGCCGGTGTTGCGA
>JBOHTL010000371.1:0-15257 GCA_050733735.1 Gemmatimonadaceae bacterium | reverse complement strand
GCATGCGTCGGGTCGTGGAGCAGCGCGCGCGTCCCCGCGGCGGCGATCACGATGCCGAGCATCAGCGGGATGTGCGCGAAGAAGTACGCGCGGATCGCGAGCTGGCCGCGGGTCGCGTCTTCAGCTCGATCGAGTGCGTGCTCCGCGGCATGCGTATCGGCGAAGTAGCTCCACCAGAGCGCCGCCGGCAGCGCCAGCGCCAACGCGATAATGCCTGCTGCGCCGGCGGCATCCTGCTCTCCAGAGACGCCCATGCCGATCGCGATCACCGATTCGCCCAGCGCGATGATGACGAGCAGGCCGTGGCGTTCGACGAAGTGCGCCGGCGCCAGCCGGAAGCTCTCCGCGATCGCGGGACCGGCGGGGCGCGACAGATACGGCGTCACGATCATGATCAGCAGCGCCGCTGACCAGAGTACGTATACCATCGGTCCGCGCAGCAGCCCCGCGGCCAGCACGAGCAGCGCTGACAGGATGTTGAATGGCGCGAGTCGAGCCACGCCGGCGCGCATACTCGACTGCGTGAACAGGAGGAGGTGCACCAGGACGACGATCAGGTATCCCGCGCCGAAGAGCAGCCCGGCGCTGTCGAACGCGTGTGGCACCGCGACCGCCGCCAGAAAGAAGCCAGCCATCCCGACGAAGAGCAGCAGCCGCTGCGACGTGTGGCGCGGTGACACGTGGTTCGTGAGCCAGGCGTACCCACCGTACATCCACCAGAGCACGCCGAACAGGAGCACTACGCGCACCAGCGTTTCGATCGAAAGGTGCTCGTGCAGGGTGTGCGAAAGCTGCGTCAGCGTGAAGACGAAGACGAGGTCGAAGAACAGCTCGACGGGCAGCACCGCGCCCGCCGGGGCGACATCCGCCACGAGCCACCAGCTCGGGAGTTTCATGTCAGTCCACTCCCCCCGCGGCCCGGATCATGTCCATCGCGGGCTGGCTCACGAAGATCGGCGCGTGAAATCTTCGTCCGTATGACAGCGGTGTCACGTCCCTGTAGTCATGGCGCGTGGTGTCGCCGTGTCCCGGGTGCAGACGCTTCCATATGGAAGCGCGGACGTTGGGATCGGCTCCGTGATCCAGGAGCAGACGCGTGAATGGCGCCTCGAACGGCCCGCGCTTCCTGTAGTTCATCCAGAAGTTCGGCTGGGAAACCACCGTGTTGAAGAGCGGCGTGTAGCCGCCGAACCCCGACTTCCCCACGCGGGCTTTCGCGTTTGGATCGGCGCCTTTCGAGAGCAGCCATCGCGCGATCTCGATCTCGTCGTACTCGACGCACATGTGCAGCAGCGTGGTGCCATCGAGTGGTGTCCCGGTGGTCGCGTCGAGCGGCTCGCCGCAGCCCATCTCCGGAGGATAGATCACCTCGTGCGGGAATGTGCGGTTCAGTAGCTCGGGATCGCGCTCCAGATGTTGCTCGAGGAGGTCGACTCGACCGCGGTGCAGCGCCATCGGAGCCGTGTCGGGAAAGCGCGCGCCATGCTCGGCGTACATCTCGAGAATGGCGTGCTTCGCGGCCGGATTGCGTCCGTCGGTGGACACCACGGTCTCGAAGGGGGCGAGGAGCGCGCCGTTCGCTCCGTACATCGGCGGATCGAAGCTGAGTACATATCGCGTGCCCTCGACGCTGAGCGTGTACGCGGGTCCGCCAAGTCCGTCGTCCGGAATGCCCGACATGCCGAGCAGCCCGCGAATGAGCCTGGCCGTCGTGATCTTGCTCTGGAGGATGGCGCGGCCGAAGGCGTGCTTGTGGTCTGTCGCGCCGAGATCGTGAAGCATCCGGACGATGCGGTCGCGTCCCACGTTGGCGGCGTAGCTCATGGGCGGTCCCCAGTTGCTGTCCTCTCGTATCAGAACCTGCTCATGGATGAGGTTGGGATTGCGCGTGACGAGATCGCGCACGGAGGCGATGTCGTCTGCCCAGATCGCGCGCGCCAGATCGACGCCCTGCACGAGCCTGGTCCAGCCGGATGCCTGGTAGCTGCGCGCCAGCACGAGCTGCGCGTCGGCGAGCTTCGTGTCGCCGGGTGAGATGGGGTCGGGGTGGAACTCGCGCAGCTCGGAAATCGCGGCGGCATCTCCGGCGCGCAGCGCGCGGAGAAGATCCTTTGCCTGGTGCCTGAGCTGGTCCAGGTCGGGAACGACGGGAAGTTTACGGACGGGCATGACGAGCCTCCTGTGTCACCCGCGTCCGCTGTCCGGGCATGAGGAGGTTCGAGTGAACCCAGCCGTCGGTGCATGCTGCTGTGCAGGTGGACTCGGTCCTTTCCGCGGACGGGAGGCGCCCTGCGCGCCAGCATCGAGGATATCCGATTCGAGGCCGTTCGCAAGACACCCGCTCCGGTTGACCGGATGTCGCTGAGCGTGCTACGCTTCTGACGCGCGAGGGGCGCATTCAGTCCGCGACAAGGGCCGTGCCCACCCACAGCAGCATGACAACACGCGAATTCTCTTTTCGGCCCGACCAGAGCGGACTCCGGGCGCCCCGTGAAAGGAGATTCGTATGTATCCCAACATGCAGGACGTCCTGCCCCTCCCCGCGCGGCCGGACGTCGAGCAGTACCGCAAGCGCGCCAAGGAGCTCACGAAAGCCTGCATCTCCGGCGAGCGCGGCGCGCTGCACGAGTGGACGAAGCGTTGGGTCACCGATCTCGCCCGGCTCGCGGGCCCGGCTGATTCCAGCGCCTTCGGCGGCATCGAACACCACGCGGAGCAGATCGCCGAGTTCGCGCACGTCCGGCTGACGCGCGCGGGGTGCGCCCTCTCCGAGGCGCAGTTCATCATCGCGCGCGCACACGGCTTCCTGAGCTGGCCGAAGCTCGTGCATCACCTCGAGGAGCTGGCCGCGCGCGCGTCCGGCACGGCGACCTTCGAAGATGCGGTCGAGGCGATTGTGGCCGGCGACATCGCGACGCTCGAACGGCTGCTGCGCGACAACCCCTCACTGGTACGCGCGCGCTCCACGCGGGAGCATCGCTCCACGCTGCTGCATTACGTCGCGGCCAACGGCGTCGAGAACTATCGCCAGAAGACACCGCCCAACATCGTCGCGGTGGCGCGGCTGCTGCTCGACGCGGGCGCCGAGGTGGACGCGGAAGCCGACATGTACGGCGGAGGCGCGACGACGCTGGGGCTCGTGGTCACGAGCGCGCATCCGCGCGCGATGGGGGTGCAGAACGCGCTCGCCGATCTGTTGCTCGAGCGCGGCGCAAAGATGGGT
Organism: Gemmatimonadaceae bacterium; assembly: GCA_050733735.1. GTDB lineage: Bacteria > Gemmatimonadota > Gemmatimonadetes > Gemmatimonadales > Gemmatimonadaceae > DASPMP01. The sequence goes on along the minus strand of JBOHTL010000371.1, from coordinate 12,034 downwards.
AATCCCGTGCACGGGTGCCTCATGAACGGCTGCCCCGAGGCGGCGGAGCATCTGGTGCGTCGAGGCGCGCCGGTGAACAGCATGGAGGAAGCGGCGGGAATCGGGCAGCTTGCCCTGGTACGACAGTTCTGGAACGCAGGTCGGACTGCCGACGCGGAGTCCGCGCTGCGCATGGCGGCGTGGTACGGCCGCGGCGACGTCGCGGATTTTCTGCTGTCCCGCGGCGTCGGTCCCGAGGCGCGCGACGCAAAGGATGGCGACACCGCGCTCCACATCGCGTCCTTCAATGGCCACGCGGACGTCGTGCGGATGCTGCTGCAGCGTGGCGCCGACGTGAACGCCATCGACGACGTCTATCGGACGCCGCCGCTCGTGTGGGCGCTGCACGCGTGGCTGGTGGAGAACCGGAAGAACGCGGACGACTACCGCGCTGCGCTGATCGCTCTCGTCGACAGCGGCGCGAGCGTCAACCCGGAGTGGATCGACGACCCTCGGCTCAGCGAGGACTCAGCGCTGTGGACGGCGCTCACTCGTGGTTCCCGGTGATGCGCGGCCGCGTGCCATTCCGCGCTCATCGGGACCTGCTGCGCCTGTCCCTGCGCCGCCGCTCGCCTGTTTGATCGCCATCCGATGCGGACGGTTTCGCCGGCGTCATCTCGGACTCGTACAGCGTCCACACACGTTCCAGGTCGGCGGGCGACACGTGCGTCGGCGCTCCCGCGAGCACCCCGGTCACGTTGCGGAAACGACGGCCCAGGTGCATTCCGCGCTCGTCGATGGTGAACTCCCGGATCCCCTTGTCGTGCACCGAGCCGCGCATCTTGAGCACCGTGATGCCACGTTTCATCTCGCCGAACATCTCCACGTAGCGCAGCAGAATGATCGAATCGGTGAGCGTCGAGATGTGCGTCTCGGTGATGGAGGTTCCCCCCATCAGGGTGGCCGTGGTCGCCGTGAAGAGCCCCGTGATCTCCTGTTGCTTGATGAACGACGTCACTCCGATCACGAACTCGCGGAACGCCTTGATCGAGCCGACACGCTCGAGGGCGGACAGGCTGTCCAGCGCCACGCGCTTCGGCTTGAACTCTTCCACCACTCTCTGAATGGTGATGAGCCATTCCTCGAGTCCGATCACTTCGGGATAGTCGCACACCACCTTGAGCAGGCCGTCGCGCTCCATCCCCTCGAAGTCGATGCCCCAGCCGCTGGCATTCCGGAACAGCTGCTCGCGGCTCTCCTCGAAGGCCAGGAGCAGGACGCGCTCGCCTTTGCTGGCGCCGCCCTCGAGGAACTGCGTCACCGTCAGCGTCTTCCCGGTGCCCGTCGCGCCCGAGACGAGGATCACGGAATCGCGATAGAAGCCTCCGCCGCACATCGCGTCGAGCTCCGCGTTCCCCGAGGAGATCCGGACGTTCGACGAGTGCTGCCGCAGCTTGATCGCGGACAGTGGGATGACCACCACGCCCGCATGCTCCATGATCGTGAAGGGGTATTCCCCCTTCTGGTGGTCGGTGCCGCGAAACTTGAGAATCTCCACCGTGCGGCGCCGCACTTCGCTGTCCAGCACGTTGCGCAGCACCATGACGTTGTCGGCGATGAACTCCTCCACGCCGAATCGCGCGATAGGGCCGTACTCCTCGGTACGCTCGGCGGTGAGCACCGCGGTGACATTCATGTTCTTCAAGGCCGCGGCGATCCGGAACAGCTCGCTGCGCACCACCGCCTGATCCGAGAACTGTGAGAACACCGCCCCGAGCGAATCCACCGACACGCGACTGGCGCCGACCTTCTTCACCGCGTGTTCCACGCGCGCCAGCAGCGCGCCAAGATCGAACGCGCCGCTCACCGTCGTCGACACCATGGGATCCGGCGAGGCGTCCACGAACGCCAGGCGTCCCTCCCGCTCCCACGCGGCAAGATCCCACCCGAAGCTCCGCATGTTCTTGCGAATGTCCTGCGCGGACTCCTCGAAGGTCACGAACACGCCATGCTCGCCGTTGAGAATGCCCGCCGCGAGAAACTGCGTGGCAAACACCGTCTTCCCGCTCCCCGCCGTCCCCGAGATCAACGTCGTGCGGTGCTCCGGCAGGCCTCCCTTCGCCACGACGTCGAAGCTGGGGATTCCGGTTGAGAGCTTTTGAATGACGGTCCCGGAGTCTGATTGTGGATGCATGGGGGGTTATCCGGCGGTGTCGCCCGAGCGGAGCTCGAGGCCGAGGACCACCTTCTCGCGGTCGGAGAGGTCGCCGATCACGCGCCGCAATGGCGGCGGCAGCTGCTTGATGAGCGTGGGGGTGGCCAGCACACGATCGTTCTCGGCCGCATCAGGCTGCTCGCGGACGTCGATGATCTCGATCTGGTACTCCCCCTTCAGCTCATTCTCACAAATGTGCCGAAGATTCCGGATGGCGGTCTCGGCGCGTGGGCTGCCGCCGGTGACGTACAGCTTGAGGAGGTACGTAGACAGACAAGCTCCAGGGTCGACGGTCAGCGCCCGCAACGAGGTGTACTGCCGGAATGTACCGCTCCCGGGCGATCGCCGCGCAGGCAGGCAGCCGCGACCGTTCGGGGCACGGAGCTTGTAATTGCGTTCGTTCATGCAAGACCGTCGTATGGCGCGCACGCGGGATCGAGACCGGGCGGACAGGGCGCGCCTGCTCTCCATCGTGGAGCGGCTCGCCGACGGGGTGGTGATTCAGAACGAGAGAGGGACCATTCTCTTCGCGAACCCCGCCGCGGAAGAGCTGTTCGGCCGGCCGTTGCACCAGCTCACCGGCGTGGAGCTCGGCATGCCGGCGATTCTCGGCGACACCTCGGAAATCGAAGTCGTTCGTCCGGGGGGCGCCGTGGTCACCGCTGAGCTGCGCGTCGTGGAAACGGAATTCGACGGAGAGATGGCGCGCCTGGTCTCCATTCGCGACATCACGGACCGGCGGCGCGCCGCGGAACGCGCGGTCCAGCTCGAGCGCGAACGTCTCGCGCGCGCGGAGGCGGAGGCGACGAGCCACGCCAAGTCGGACTTTCTCGCGACGATGAGCCATGAGTTGCGGACGCCCCTGAACGCCATCCTCGGCTACGCGGAACTGCTCGACCTCGGCGTCAGCGGTCCAATGACGCAGGACCAGAAGCAGCAGGTGACCCGGATTCGCAGCAGCGGACGCCATCTGCTCGGACTCGTCAACGAAGTGCTCGATCTCGCCAAGGTAGAGGCCGGACGTCTGTCGGTGCAGAATCAGGCATCGCGCGCCGACCAGGTCATCGACGCCGCGGTGGCGCTGGTGCAGCCGATGGCCGAAGCCCGTGGGCTCGCGCTCGGCAGCGAGTGTCTGGACGGCGCGCTCTTCGACGGCGACGAGGAGCGGGTGCGGCAGATCCTGGTGAATCTGCTGAACAACGCGGTGAAGTTCACGCCCCCCGCCGGCCGCGTCACGCTGACCTGCGGTCTGGAGCGCGCGCCCGCGCGGGAGGCCCGGCTCACCGGCGCGGGGCCGTGGGTGTGCATGACGGTGTCCGATACGGGCATCGGAATTCCCGCCGATCGTCTCGCGGCGATCTTCGACCCCTTCGTGCAGGTCGAAGGGGGACACACCCGCCGAAGCGACGGTACGGGGCTGGGGCTCACCATCAGCCGCCGGCTCGCGCGCCTCATGGGCGGCGACCTCACCGTCAGCAGCGAGATGAACAAGGGGTCCACGTTCACCCTGTGGCTGCGCGAGGCGTCAGTCGCGCAGCAGGAAGACGCGCGCTGGCGCACCGAGTCTCCCGACGCGGCGGCACGGCTGCATGGTCTTTCCGACGCTGGCGCTGCCCTCCTCCACGACCTCGGCGCGCTCGTGGACGCGTTCGTGTCGCGTATGCGCGACGAATCGGTCGCGCCGGGCGTCGAGTCGCTGCGCGCTTCACAGATTGCCGATCACATGGCGTGCTACGTCGCGGACGTCGCGGTGCTGCTCAGCGCCATCGAGGAATCGCGGGGGCATCCGTCATCGTTCGTGGCGGACGCCGGCGACATCCAGCACTACATTGCGGAGAGGCACGGCGCGCAGCGCTCGCGGCTCGGCTGGAGCGCCGCCGCCCTCCACAAGGAATGGCAGATCCTGCGCGACGAGATCGAACGCGTGCTGCAGCGCGCCTCCAAAGGATTGCCGCGGAATGCGCTCCCCGAAGCGTTGCTCATCGTGGACCGGTTGCTGGAGCAGGCGCGGGACCGCAGTGTACGTGCGCTCGAGCGCGCCTCGGCCTGACCGTCGGCTCAGCGAGGACTCAGCGCTCTGGGCGACGTTGACTCGACGCGCGCCTGGAGATCGGTGAGATAGCGTTCCACCGTCGCTCGGCTTGCCTGGACAAGTGACAACGAGAAGACTTCGTGTCAATCAGCGCCAGTCGAGTCGGGACGATCGCGCGTCGCCTCGCTTCGTGCCAAAGCGTCCTTCAGGTCCGCGATGAGACGATCGGAGGAACGGCGATCGTACGTGCTGATGGATGCGTGTCCGCTGTACTTGATCGTGATGTCCGCCAGCCGCTCCACCATGGCGGTGAAGAGCTCATCGGGCCAGTCGGCGCAAGTGGGGCGGAGTCGGATCGTGAGCTCGCGAATCAACGCGAGGCGCCTGGTGGCGACATCCGAGGTGAGTTCCGGTTCTTCGGCCATCCCTTCGGGGTGCAGGAAACATTTGGAGGCAGGAATTGCAATTTTCCTGCATCCATCATGCCCGCGCATGCCAATAGCGAGGCGCCGTTTGCGACCTGAACTCCCGCGAGGCCGGTTTACGGGATGGCTCGTCCGCGGGTGCGAACGGCTTTCGCTTTCGTTTCATGTGTGCTGGTCAGCTGCAGTCGTTGGGCGGAACCTCGGACCTCTGGACTCGGCGCACTCGCTCGGGATAACGTGTTCCGCATGCTGCGTGTCTACCCGATTGCGATTGTCGCCATGCTCGCCAGCGCTGAACTGGTCCACGCTCAACGACCGACCACCATGGCGGGCCGCTCCACCGTGTACGCGCCGAGCGCGGCCATCGCGACGAGTCAGCCGCTCGCGTCCGCTGCCGGCCTCGAGGTTCTGCGTCAGGGCGGCAACGCCATCGACGCCGCCGTGGCAGCCGCCGCGGTGCTGAGCGTCACCGAACCGCACATGACCGGCATCGGCGGCGACATGTTCGCGATGGTCTGGCTGGCCAAGGAGCGGAAGCTCGTCGCTCTCAACGCAAGTGGGCGTTCCGGTACACTCATGACGCGCGAAACGCTCCTTGCGCGCAGTTTCCGGGCGGGGTCGCAGCAGGGCGCGATGTCGGTCACCGTGCCCGGCGCGCTCGCGGGATGGGACCTGCTGCTTCGCACGTACGGCAAGCGCACGCTGGCGCAGGCACTGGAGCCCGCAATCATGTACGCGGCGCAGGGCTTTCCGGTGTCACCCATCATCGCCGCGCAGTGGGCCGACAATACGGACTTCCTGCAGCGCGACTCCGCGGCCGCCGCGACGTACCTCCCGGGTGGCCGGGCGCCGAAAGCCGGTGAATGGTTCACCAATCCCGACTACGCCCGGACGCTCCGGACGATCGCGGACAGCGGCATCGCGACGTTCTACGGTGGCTCGATCGGCCAGCGCATCGTGGCGCGGCTGACGGAGCTCGACGGCTTCATCACGCTCGATGACCTGAAGAAGAACGCGCCGAACTGGGTGACGCCGATCTCGGTGTCGTTCCGCGGCTATCGCGTGTGGGAGCTTCCGCCGAGCAACCAGGGGATCGCGGCGCTCGAGATGTTGCGCATCCTGGAGCCCTACGATCTCGCGGCGATGGGGCACAATTCGGCGACCTATCTGCATCACCTCATCGAGGCAAAGAAGCTTGCCTATGCGGACCTCGACCGCTTCGTGGGCGACGCGGACCATCTCGACATGCCGGCGGAGCGCATGGTCACGGACGACTTCATCGCCGAGCGGCGCGGCCACATGAATCCATCGCGCGCGCAGGAGCGGGTCGATCCGGGGCCGCTGCGGACGCGGAGCGAGACGGTCTACCTCGCGGTCGCCGACGCCGAAGGCAACATGGTGTCGTTCATCAACTCGATCTACGACTATTTCGGTTCGGGGATCGTCGTGCCCGGCACCGGATTCGCGCTGCACAACCGCGGGGCGGGCTTCACGCTCACGCCGGGGCTGCCGAACACCGTCGCTCCGGGAAAGCGGCCGTTCCATACGCTGATTCCCGGCTTCGTCACGCGCGCGGTGAACGGTCGGGAGGACGCGTACATGAGCTTCGGGCTCATGGGCGGCGGTGTGCAGGCGCAGGGACACGCGCAGTTCCTGCTCAACCACTTCGTCTTCGGGATGGACCTGCAGGCGGCGATCGACGCGCCACGCTTCCGACACTACAACGGGCTGCGGGTGGCGCTCGAGCCGCCGATCGGCGACAGTGTGCGCGCGGCGCTCACGGCGATGGGACACAGGCTCATCGAGCAACCCACGATTGCGTTCGGCGGAGCGCAGGCGATCGTGCGCCTGCCGAAAGGATTCGCCGCCGGGAGCGACCCGCGGAAGGATGGGATGGCCGTCGGCTACTGAGCGACGTTCGACGCGGAGGAATTTCGGCAAGGGAGGCTACCCACTATGGAAGCTCTGGCTGAAGAGTTCACAGCACGCGGAGTGCCGCTGCACCAGCCGGTGGAATGACAGGCGAAGCCGATCGCAAGTTCTTTCGAGGCGCCGCGCGCGCGGCGGGGGGCGCTATCATCTTCGCGCTCCCGCTGCTGATGACCCTCGAGATGTGGGAGATCGGCGCGTACATCGAGCCGTGGCGCATGGTGGCGCTGCTCTGCGCGATGTTCCCCCTGCTCGTCTTCCTCTCGTTCTACTCGGGATTTGAGAGCACGCACACGATCCTGCACGACGTGGTGGACGCCTTCGTCGCGATCGCGATCGCCGCCCTGACGGCGGCTGCAACGCTGACGATGTTCGACGTCGTCGGCGATGGCAGCTCCTGGCATGCCGGAATCGGACGCGTGGGCCTGCAGCTCGTCCCGGGCAGCATCGGCGCGCTGCTCGCCCAGTCGCAGTTGGGCGCGTCGGCCAACGACGACGGCGAGGATCGGCAGCGTGGCGTCAAAGCGCGGCACGCCTATTTCGGCGAGCTGGCGCTCATGGCTACGGGGGCCCTCTTTTTGGGGCTGAACGTGGCCCCGACCGACGAGATCGCGCTGCTGTCGGCGCGCCTCTCCATACCTTATGTCGTCGTCATCGTGCTGTTCAGTCTTCTCGTCATGCACGGCTTCGTGTTCGCGGTGGAATTCCGTGGGCATCATGCGGGCGCGGCTCCCGCCTGGAGCGCGTTCGCGCGGTTCAGCGTGCCCGGTTATCTCGTGGCGTTCGGCGTGAGTGCCTTCGCGCTCTGGGTGTTCGGCCGGCTGGATGGCATGTCGGCGGAAGAGGTACTGATACATTCCGCGGTTCTCGCGTTCCCATCAGCGGTGGGCGCGGCGGCGGCTCGACTCATTCTCTGACGTGGCCACGCAAAAGGAAGAGGTCTCGCGATACGAGTGGCTCGCCGCCGGACTGGGCGCGCTCGTCTTCATCGGTCTCGTCGGCTACTTCGGACGCCAGGCGCTGCGCGACGAGGCAGGACCACCGGACGTCGCGGTGCAGGTGGATTCGATCTCCAGGGCGAGCGCCGGCTGGATCGCGCACCTGAGCGCCACGAACTCGGGAGGCTCGGCCACCTCCGTGAGAATCGTCGGTGAGCTCACCCGCTCCGATACCGTCGTCGAGACATCCGACGTCACCCTGGATTTGCTCGGCAGGAGCTCACGACAATCGGCGGGCCTCTACTTCTCGCGCGATCCGGCGCAGCACGCGCTTCGCGTGCGTCCCGTCAGCTTCGTCACTCCCTGACGCGGCAGGGGAGGCGAGCATCCGCCGCGCACTCACAATCTCGTGGAGCTTCTTGCGCTGCAGGACGCGACGGTGGCTGGCGACGCGTCTCTCCATGAGGACTGCACCTTTCTCGGCCTGTTCTATCCCGCGTCGCGCTACCCGGACAGCGGAACGCCAGAGCCGACAGACGCCGCTGCCGTCCGCGCGTTCGAAATCATCCGGCGGATTCGAGAGCGCCTGCTCCCGCTTTGAACTACTGAATCGTCGATGATTGCCACGCGACGCGCACGATCCGTCCGCCGCGGCCGGTGAGCCAGCCGACGCGCCCACTCGGCGCGAAACCGATCCCCCAGTAGTTCGCGGTATCGAGCGGAACCCAGGTCGTTCCCTCGTCCGGCGAGTACGCGGCGCCGGTGAAGCCCCCGACGACGATGGCTCGCGAGTCACCCACGTAGGCGCCGCCCGACACTCCTCCTCGCAGCGGCGGCCGCGCGCGCAGCGTCCAGGTCGCGCCACCGTCGCTCGTCACCGCGAGCAGGCTGTCGGTCGGCGCACCGCCGAAGCCGCCGAACGCCGCACCGTGCCGCGCGTCGCGAAACGCGACCGAGACCACACCCACACTGTCGCTCACCGTGACCGGCGCGCGCACCGCGCTCCATGTCCGGCCATAGTCCGGCGTGTGGAGCACGCGCCCCTTGGTGGTACCGATCCACGCATGTCCGCCGGGCCGCGTGACCACGCAGGTGCCGCTCGCGGCGAAGCTCCCTTCTCCTTCGATGGCGCGGGACAGCGCCGAGGCAGGCACGCGATCCCAGCTCGCGCCGCCGTTGGTCGTGACACGAACCACCAGTTCGCCCCGCACCGCGTCGCTCGTCACCACGCCACTGTCCGGGCTCCAGAAATCGAAGCAGTCGTAGAAGGCCGCGGAGTCGGTGTTGACGAACTGCGTCTGCCAGCTGGCGCCGGCATTCGTGGTCTTGAAGATCCGGGAGTCGCGACCATTCCCGATACTCAGCAGGTACGCAATACTGGCGTCGACCGCGTGCACGTCGCGGAACTGCAGCCCGGGCGCATCCGGGACATCCACCTGGGCCGCTGTCCATGCCGCTCCGCCGTTCACGGTGCGGGCGAAGGTTCTGTTCGCGCCCGCCACCCAGACGACGCTGTCGTTCGCCGCGCTCACCGCGATGAGCAGCGCAGTCGTTCCGCTGACCTGTGACATGAGCGTGGGTGGAGGCGGGCCGTCTCCGACGACGGCGTGTCCCGCGCAACCTGCCAGCGAGAGACTCAGTCCCAGCGATCTGCGCGAGATGCTCATTCCACCAGGAGAATGCCGATCGCGCCTTTCTGGCCGTGACCGAAGCCGTGATTCACGAAGGGAAACTCGCCTGCGATGTCGCACACGAGCTCGAAGCACATTCCGCCGCCCGCAGCCACGTCCCACGTCTGCACACCGCGAATCGGCGAGGTCGGCGGCGCGCCGAGATACATCGTGTCAAACTGCTCACCCACCACGTGGAAGGCACAGGGATGCGTGGGGCCGCAGTTCACGAGCCAGAAGCGAACCCGATCGCCGACCTTCACGCGCAGCGGCGCCTGCAGGTACTGCAGGGGCCGGCCATTGAACGCGAAGAAATCCGGCGTCGTGGACAGCATCTTGTTGTAGTCGAACGGGCGCACGCCATTGGCATCCGCGTCGCCGAGATAGAACTCGCTCTGGACGAGTACGAATTCCTTTGCCTCGGGAAGCGGTGCCTGAGGCGAGACGATGAGCGCCCCGTACATCCCCGCGCCGATGTGCATCAGGACAGGAGCGGAGCCGCAGTGATACATGAAGCCGCCCGCCCACTTCGGCCGGAAGGTGAACGACACGGACTGCCCTTTCGCGACCGAGCGAAACGCGACCTTCGGATCGATCTGCGCCGCGTGGAAATCCATGGAGTGCGGCACCTCGCCCTCGTTCGTGAGCGTGAACACCACGGTGTCGCCCACCCGGCAGTGCACGATGGGGCCGGGGATGTTTCCCTCGAAGGTCCAGCCGGCGACCACCGTGCTGCTCGAGATGCGCACCGGCACTTCCTGCGCGCGCCAGTTCAGCTCGAGCCGGCGCGACTCGGAGCGCGGGGGAAGCGCTGGATCGTAGGGTTGGTACGTCACGTCGTCGGCTCGGCGCGATGCCCCCGGTACCCCGGACGACGGACCATGCCTCACCTGCGCGTGCAGCGCGGAGTCGAGACGGCTGTTGGCGTTCTGCATTCCGGCCGTGCGTGGCGTGTCGCCCGCCGCCGGGCGCTGCTGCCCGGGCTGATCGGCGCGACATGCCGCGAGCGCCGAACCTCCGATCACGAGGCCGATGGCCGACCTGCCGAGAAACTGGCGCCGACTCGCGGCTTCTTCCGAGGTCACGAGATCCGACAGCAGAGGTGCCGGCTTGACCGGGTGTTCCATGAGCGTTCCTATCGAATGAGTCGCGTGGAGAATGGTAGCCCTCCGGGCGCGATGATTGCACGGCTTCGTTGCGATGCCAGCGTGGGTCTGGGAGATCGGCGCGATTCTGCTGCTCATCGTCGGCAACGGCGTGCTGGCGATGTCGGAGATCGCGCTCATCACTGCGCGCCGCTCTGGCCTGGCGAAGCGGGAGGACGAGGGCGACCCGCGCGCCCGCGGTGCGCTGCACCTCAAGCGGGAGCCGACGCACTTCCTCTCCACGGTCCAGATCGGGATCACGCTCGTCGGCATTCTCGCTGGCGCGCTCGGCGGCACACGGCTGGCGCGCCACCTCGCGCCACTTTTCGCCCGGATCGATTGGCTCGCTCCGTACGCCGACACCGCGGCGCTGGTGGCAGTCGTGGCGGCCGTTACGTACGTATCGCTCGTCATCGGCGAGCTGGCGCCGAAACGCCTCGCGCTCGCTGCGCCGGAGCGCATCGCATCGGTCATGGCGCGTCCCATGGAAGTGCTGTCGCGCATTGCCGCGCCGCTGGTTGCGCTGCTCACCGCATCGACCCGCGCTGTCCTCGCGCCGTTCCCCATCGCCGCGCGGGAGCATTCCGATGTCAGCGAGGAGGACATCCGGGCGATGATCGCCCGTGCCACCGCCACCGGCGAGGTGCGCGAGACGGAGCAGGATATCCTGGATCGCGTCTTTCTCGTCGGCGACCGGCGCGCCAACGCGGTCATGACGGCGCGACCGGATGTGGAATGGGTGGACGTCAACGCGCAGCCGGACGACGTACGCCGGCAGCTCGCGAACGCGCAGCACGCCAGGTACCTGGTCTGCGACGGGACTCTCGACCGCGTCGTCGGAGTGCTCTACTCCCGTGATATGCTCGGTCACTGCCTTCGCGGCGAGGAGCCCGATCTCCGGAATCTGGTGCGGCAACCACTCTACGTGCGCGAGACGGTTCCCGTGCTCAAGCTCCTCGAGATGTTCAGGCGATCCGACGTCGGCATCGCTGTCGCGCTCGACATCCACGGCGCGCCCACCGGCATCGTTACCCTCGGCGACATCCTCGAGGATCTCGTGGCGGATATTCCCGGACCTCATCCGTCCGCGGACAGCATCGTGCAGCGCAGCGGCAACACGTGGCTGGTGGACGGAAGCGCCACACTCGATGACGTAAAGAATCGCCTGCGACTGGCCGATCGAGAACTGGTCGATGGCTCGGGATCAACCACGCTCGGCGGACTGGTGATGAGCCACCTTGGCCGTGTCCCGCACATCGGCGAGCGTTTTCAGCTGGGTGGCCTGCGCTTCGAGGTGGTCGACATGGACGGCCCGAGCATCGACCGCGTTCTCATCACGAAGGCCGCAACGAAAGACGCCAGCGAAATGCCGCGCTAGGGTGTTCTCATTCTCATCTCGCCAGATGCATGATGTCGTTGACGACACCGGCGGCCGTCACGGCGGGGCCGGCTCCCGGACCTCGAATGACCAACGGCTGTTCACGATATCGAGTCGTGGTAAAGGTGAATTGGTTGTCGGTGCCTGCGAGGACGCCGAGCGAGTCGGTGAGCCGGACCGGGATGAGCCCGACGATGATGGTTGTCGGGGTGACGTGCGCGCGGTACCGCAGGACGCGCCCATTGCGCCGCGCCTCGTTCACCCGCTTTGCCCAGCTGTCGTCGAATTCCTCCAGTCGTTCCAGGAAGAGCTCCGGTGAGGGC
>JBOHTL010000370.1:0-3357 GCA_050733735.1 Gemmatimonadaceae bacterium | reverse complement strand
CGTCTGACGGCGAGTACATGCTGGCCAGCGAGCCCGTCGCGAAGTTGTCCGCCGCCGAGCGCGCGCGGATTCGAAACCGCCAGATCGGGTTCATCTTCCAGGCGTTCAACCTGATCGGCGATCTGACCGTGTACGAGAATGTCGAGTTGCCGCTCACCTACCGCGGCCTCAGCTCGTCGGAGCGCAAGCGTCGCGTGACGGAAGCGCTCGAGAAGGTCGGCATGACGCACCGCATGAAGCATTATCCGGCGCAGTTGTCCGGCGGTCAGCAGCAGCGTGTCGCCGTAGCGCGCGCGGTGGCGGGTGATCCACTCATCCTGCTGGCGGACGAGCCGACGGGTAACCTCGACTCCGTGAACGGTGAAGCGGTGATGGAACTGCTCCGCGAGCTGCATCGCGGCGGTGCGACGATCTGCATGGTGACGCACGATCCCCGCTACTCCGCGCACGCCGACCGTGAGATTCACCTGTTCGACGGTCGCGTGGTGAACGAGGAACGGAGGACGGCGGCGGCGACGGCGTAGAACGGCGGATTGAAGGGTTGAAGGATTGAACGATTGAGGGTTTGGGAGCTTCGCGCTTTCAAACCCTCAGTTGTCTCTGACATCCTTCAAACCTTCAATCGTTCAAACCTTCAATCTTTCAATCAGTCCAACGGCCATGGACAGTCTCGCGCAGGACATCCGATTCGCCGTCCGCACGCTGACGAAGTCGCCGATGTTCACCACGCTGGCCATTCTGTGTCTCGCGGTCGGCATCGGCGTCAACGTCAACGTCTACAGCGCCGTGTACGCCGCATTTCTGCGACCGTTCGAGTTCGAGGATTCGAGGCAGCTCACGGTCATCAGCGATCGGCACGAACAGCGCGGCTGGGAGAACGACGTCTTTTCGTTCGAGACGTTCAAGGATCTGCGCGCGCAGGCCGACGTCTTCTCCGATGTCGCCGGGATGACCTTCCGGAGCATCACGCTCACCGACGGCGAAGAGCCGGTGCGGCTGCAGGGGGAGCTGATCTCGTGGAATCTCTTTCCGATGCTCGGCGTCCAGCCGCACATCGGCCGCACCTTCCGCGCGGAAGATGACGTACCGGGCGCGCCCGGTGTCGTGATCATCGGCTACGACGTGTGGCAGACCAGGTACGCAGCCGACAGCGCGATCATCGGACGCTCGTTGATCGTGAACGGCCATCCACACGTGCTCGTGGGAGTGATGCCGAAGGGCTTCATGTTCCCCGAGCGCGAAGAGGCGTGGATCCCGATAACCCCCGTGCTCGAGGGTCGGCCGCGCGATCTCCGCGAAGTCGCGCTCGTCGCGCGCCTGAAGGATGGAGCCGACGTCGGCGCCGCCACCACGCAGCTGAGCGCGATCTCGCATCGGCTCGAGACGCAGTATCCGAAGATCTACGAGCATTGGCGCGCGTACGCGATTCCGTTGCGCGAGGAGCTCATGTCCTCGGATATGCGCCTCGTGATCGCGACGATGATGGGAGCGGTCAGCTTCGTGCTCCTGATTGCCTGCGCCAACGTCGCGAACCTGCTGCTGGCCCGCGCGACGACGCGGGGCCGCGAGATCGCGGTGCGCACCGCGCTCGGCGCCAGTCGTGGACGGATCCTGCGTCAGCTGCTCACCGAAAGCATCCTCCTCGCGCTCGTCGCATGTCCGATCGGCATCGGCATCGCGTTCTGGCTCCTCGACCTGGTGATGGCGAGCATCCCGCCGAACGACATGCCGTACTACATCAGGTTCGCCATCGACGGACCCGTGCTGCTGTACGCCGTGCTCATCGCAGCGGCAACGGGAGTGCTGTTCGGCCTGGCCCCTGCGTGGCAGGCCGCCCGCGCGAACCTTCAGAGCGCTCTCAAGGAAGGCGGACGCGGCTCGGGAATGGGCGCCGGCAAGCATCGCATCCGCTCGACGCTCGTCGTCGGTGAGGTGGCGCTGTCCCTGGTGCTGCTCGTGGGCGCATCCTTGTTCGTCCGCAGCTTTCTGAACGTCCAGAACCGGACCGGCGGCGTCGAGACGTCGAACGTCATGACGATGCGTTTCTACATGCCGGGCCAGCGGTATGATTCCGGCGGCGCGATCGACGCGCGGGTGCTCGACATCGTCGAGCGCGTCGAAGCGCTGCCGGGCGTCGTGTCCGCGACCGCGTCCAATCAGATTCCGCTCAGCGGCGGCGGCGGCTGGGACGCGATCGAGATCGAGGGAAAACCGGTTGCCAGCCGCAACGAGGCGCCCGAGGTCGGCTGGACGGGAGTCACGGCTAACTGGTTCTCGACCCTCGGCGTTCCGATCACTGCCGGCCGATCGCTCAAGGCACAGGAAGCGCGCGACAGCTCGCGCGTCGCTGTCGTGAACGAGACGATGGCGCGCCGGTTCTGGCCGGATGAGTCGGCGATCGGCAAGCGGTTCCGGTCGCTCGAGGATTCCACCGATCACTGGTTTTCCGTCATCGGCGTCGCGCGCGACTTCCGGCCCGAGGAGCTCGACAACAATGCTCCCATCGAGCCTGCGTTCTTCGTCGCGTATCGGTACCTGCCGGCGAGGAACACCGGCCTCATGATTCGCACCGAGCAGGACCCCGTCCAGATCACGAGCGCCGCGCGTCGCGCCATCCGCGAAGCCGATCCCGCACTTCCCATCTTCGAGGTCATGTCGTTCGAGGAATTGCGGCGCTTCGGTTTCTGGAGCGTTCGCCTCTTCGGCTGGATGTTCTCCATGTTCGCGGGGGTCGCGCTGGTGCTCGCGGCGGTCGGCGTCTATGGCGTGATCGCGTACAGCGTGTCGCAGCGGACGCAGGAGATCGGCGTGCGGGTTGCGCTCGGCGCGCAGGCGTCCGACGTCATCCGGATGGTCGTGCGCGGCGGAGCCAGGCTGGCCATCCTCGGCATCGTCATCGGCCTCGCCGGCGCGTTCGCCGTCACGCGCGTGATCCAGAGCCTGTTGTTCGACGTGAGCGCGACGGATACTGTCAGCTTCGTGGGCGTCACCGTCTTCCTGGCTGCGGTCGCGCTGCTCGCGAGCTACGTTCCGGCGAGACGCGCGACGAGAGTTGATCCGATGACCGCCCTGAGAACCGAATAGGACGTTCAAAACCTTCAATCCGCCGTTCACAGTGTTTTTCTCCTCCAAACCTTCCGCGGTCGCCGAGCAGGCGCCGATCCCGCCTGGCGTGCCACTCATCAGCCTGCGCGACCTCGAGAAAGTCTTCGAGACCCCCGCCGGCAAGATGTATGTCCTGAGGCGCATCAGCTTCGACATCAATCCCGGCGAGTTCGTGTCGATCATGGGGCCGTCGGGCGCGGGCAAGTCCACGCTCCTCGCGGTGCTCGGCATGCTGGACCACAGCTGGAACGG
>JBOHTL010000369.1:0-8139 GCA_050733735.1 Gemmatimonadaceae bacterium | reverse complement strand
CTCGGCCACAAGGTCGGCGAGGATCCCGAGCTGCACGAGATGCTGCAGCCGCTCGACATCGCCAGGATCGAGCGCGAGCTGGTGCTTCAGATCGCGACGGCGCGGCAGCCGAAACGCGACGACTAGTTCTCGCGCGTATCGATCCAGACGCGCCAGTTGCGTTCGAGATCCTGAATGCTGCGCGCGGATCTGATCTCGCTCAGGATGTCGTTGATCGACCGGTTCGCGAGATATCCGCGCGCCAGACGGCCAAGCACGGCCGGCCCCTCGCGTTCGACGAGATAGCGCCCGACCGTCGTCGCCTGCGCGGCCAGCAGCAGGTTCGTCTCGTCGACCTCACTGCGTCGGGAAGAATCGATGAGCGAGTCCGCGGACGCCGGACGCACCATCACGATGAGATCGCGCAGCGGCATCCAGAGCGCGCGCTTTTCGCGGACCATCTCGAGGTCGCGCTCGAAGGCGCCCGACTCACCGAGCAGATGCATCACCGCGGCCCGGAACCAGAAGGGAAACCGCTCGAGGGCGTCGTCGTCCGTGAGCGGATCCCCGTCGATCTGCGCGTCCGCCCATCGGGCCATCAGCACGCGAGCGGCCGTGGGCGCGATCGGCCAGGTGGCGCCGCCGTAATCCAGTCCGCTGTAGCGGCGTCGGCTGCGGACACTCTCCGGCCGCGCGTACAGAAGCGGCAGGAAGCCACGCTCGGTGAACGACTTCGCGGTGGCTGCGTCGAGCGGAACGATCGAGTCGGGAAAAAGCACCACCGCGAGCTTCGTCGGCGGTGCGGAGAAGTGCCGCTCGAACCCGCGATAGGCGCGATTCAGCTGCTCGTAGGCGTCGAAGACCGCTTCGGAGTTGGGACCGTAGATCTCGAAGCGGTTCTCGCGATGCATGTTCACGGTGTCGCCGGCGAGCACCGTCTCGGCCTCGCCGATGGCATTCGCGACCGGAACCGGTTTGTACCAGAAGCGGCAGCCGCTCATGCTCAGGACGAGCGCTGCCGCCAACAACGCGGGGAGCTTCACCAGGTCACCGTCCTCCGACGAGCTGACGCAACACGTACGGCAGGATGCCGCCGTTCTCGTAGTATCGCAGCTCCTCGGGGGTGTCGATGCGACATACGACCTTGAATTCCTTGCTGGCGCCCTCCGGACCTCGTGCCCGGACTGTAAGTGCCGCACGTGGACGCAAGCCCCCCGCCCCCTCCATGCCGGCGATGTCGAAGGTCTCGAAGCCGGTCAGGCAGAGGGACAGGCGCGTTTCGCCGTTGGTGAATTCCAGCGGCAGCACTCCCATGCCCACGAGATTGGACCGGTGGATTCGCTCGAACGACTCGGCGATCACGGCCCGCACACCGAGCAGGATGGTACCCTTGGCTGCCCAATCGCGCGACGATCCCGTGCCGTATTCCTTCCCCGCGATGACGACGAGCGGCGTCCCCGTCTTGCGATGCTCCATCGCGGCGTCGTAGATGAACGTCGGCGTTCCGCCTTTCTCCATCGCCGTCCATCCACCTTCGGTGCCGGGCGCCATCTCGTTCCGCAGACGAATGTTCGCGAACGTGCCCCGCATCATCACTTCGTGGTTCCCGCGGCGCGAACCATAGGAATTGAAATCCCTGCGCTGCACGCCGTGCTCGATGAGCCACTTGCCCGCGGGCGCGGATGGCGGAATGCTCCCCGCGGGCGAGATGTGGTCGGTGGTGATCGAGTCGCCGAGCAGCGCGAGGCACCGCGCGCCGGTGATCGGCCGAACACCCGGCGGTGTCATCGTCATCCCCGCGAAGTAGGGCGGGTTCTTCACGTACGTGGAATTCGCGTCCCACGCGTACGTCTGGCCGGTCGGCACGTCGAGCGACTGCCACTGCTCGTCGCCCTTGAAAACGTCGGCATACTGCGTCTTGAACTGCTCGGCTTTCACGCTGCGACTGATCTCGTCCTGCACTTCCGCCGGCGACGGCCAGATGTCCCGCAGAAACACCGGTCCGTCGGAGCCGATCCCGAGTGGCTCGCGCGTGAGATCGAGGTCCATGCGTCCCGCAAGCGCGTATGCGACGACGAGCGGCGGAGACCCCAGATAGTTGAAGCGCGTCAGGGGGTTCACGCGCCCCTCGAAGTTTCGGTTGCCGGAGAGCACGGAAGCGACGACGAGCTTGTTGTCCTCGACCACTTTCGCGATCGGCTCCGGGAGCGGCCCCGAGTTGCCGATGCACGTCGTGCAGCCGTACCCAACCAGGTTGAACCCAAGCGCGTCGAGGTCCTTCTGGACACCGGCTGCCTCGAGGTACTCCGTGACGACCTTTGAGCCCGGCGCGAGCGACGTCTTCACCCACGGCTTGGTCTTCAGTCCCTTCCTGACCGCCTTTCGCGCCAGCAGTCCCGCGCCGATCATGACGCTCGGATTCGACGTGTTCGTGCAGCTCGTGATGGCGGCGATGACGACCGCGCCGTGGCGCAGCTTGAACGACTGGCCGTTGTACTCGCAATGGACGCCGCCGTCGGCATGCACCGGATTCGCTTCCGTGTCCATGACCATCACGGCGGCCGTGCGCTCGGGATCGGCCGACGCGGCGGTCGCCTTGCGCACTTCCGCGACGGCGGAGAGCGTTCCGATCTTCTCCAGATCACCCCGCAGCGCTTCCTCGTACATCCGCTTCGCGTCCCTGAGGGGCACGCGATCCTGGGGACGCTTGGGGCCCGCGAGTGACGGCTCGACGGTGCCAAGGTCGAGCTGTACTGTGTCGGTAAAAACGGGATCGGGCGTGTCATCGGTGCGGAAGATTCCCTGCGCCCTGCAGTACGCCTCGACGAGCTGCACGTGATGCTCGGGACGGCCGGTGAGGCGCAGGTATTTCAGCGTCTCCTCGTCGACGGGGAAGAAGCCCATCGTCGCGCCGTATTCCGGAGCCATGTTCGCGATCGTCGCGCGATCGGCAAGCGGCAGCCCGGACAGCCCCGTTCCGAAGAATTCCACGAACTTTCCGACGACCTTTTTCTGACGCAGCATCTGCGTCACCGTGAGCACGAGGTCGGTCGCGGTGGAGCCGGGAGGCAGCTTGCCGGACAGCCGAAAGCCGACGACCTCGGGAATGAGCATGGAAACCGGCTGGCCCAGCATGGCGGCTTCGGCTTCGATGCCACCGACGCCCCAGCCAAGCACGCCGAGTCCGTTGATCATCGTGGTGTGCGAGTCGGTGCCGACGAGGGAATCCGGATACGCGGTGCGCTCGCCGTTCTGCTCGGCGACGAACACGGTCTTGCCGAGGTACTCGAGGTTCACCTGGTGACAGATGCCGGTGCCGGGGGGCACCGCGCGAAAGTTTTCGAGCGCGTTCTGCCCCCACCGAAGAAAGAGGTAGCGTTCCCTGTTCCGCTCGAACTCGAGCTTGGTGTTCAGAAAGAATGCTGCTTCTGTGCCGTACTCGTCGACCTGCACGGAGTGGTCGATCACGAGATCGACCGGCTGCAGCGGGTTGATTTTCTGCGGATCGCTGCCGAGTCGCACGATGGCGTCGCGCATGGCGGCGAGATCGACGACGGCCGGCACTCCCGTGAAGTCCTGCAACAGCACGCGCGCGGTGCGGAAAGCGATCTCGCGTTCGACTCTGCCCTTCACCTCCCACCGCGACATCGCCTCCACGTCCTCGCGCTTCACGAACGCGCCGTCCTCGTTCCTGAGCAGGTTCTCGAGGAGGATTTTCAGGCTGAATGGCAACCGATCGCTGGTGCCGTTCGACGCCTGCCGCAGCGCGTCGAGCCGATAAATGGTGTAGGGCTGGCCGTCCACGTTCAGAGTGGACCGGGCGCCGAATGAGTTTCTGGCGGACATTTCAGCTCGTGTGAAGTTCTTTGTTCGAATCTAGTCGTCCAATGAACCACCGTTTGACGCGTCTTCGACTGGTGTTTTCGCGAGTGCAAGTTTTCGAGGGTAGGTTCCGCTGTTCCCGTTTGATCCGAGGTCCCCCCAACGGCTGTGCATTCGCGAATGAGCCAGCTGACGCGCGAACAGTGTCCGAACCCACGGACGTAGTGGAACTGGCCGCCCGCCTGATGGAGATCGACTCCACGAGCGGCCGGGAAACAGACGTCGTCGACTGGCTCGCGAACTATCTGGCCGGCAATGACTGGACCGTGCGGCGAATTCCGGTCACGCCCGGCCGTGACGACGTGCTCGCCACCACTGGCGACGCGCCGAGGATCACCTTCTCGACGCACCTGGACACCGTCCCGCCATTCATTCCGCCGCGTGTGGACGGTCCGCGTCTCTACGGCCGAGGCGCCTGCGACGCCAAGGGAATCGCCGCCGCGATGATCGCCGCGGCCGAACGCCTCCGTGGAGAGGGAATGGCGGTCGCCCTCCTGTTCGTGGTCGGGGAAGAGACGACACACGACGGCGCGGAAGCCGCGAATCGCGTCGAGAACACGAGTCGCGTGCTGATCAATGGTGAACCGACCGAGAGCACCCTCGCCGTCGGGACCAAGGGCGCAATGCGATTTTCGCTGCGCACACATGGCCGGGCCGCGCACTCCGCGTATCCGCATCTTGGCCGTTCGGCGATCGGCGATCTGGTCCAGCTGCTCGCCGAGCTGGAGACGCTCGAGCTGCCGCGCGATCCGGTGCTCGGTGACACGACGATCAACATCGGCATGATCACCGGCGGCGTTGCCGACAACGTGATGGCGCCGGAAGCCGAAGCGCGTCTCATGGCGCGTTTGGTGACGCCTGCCGCCGAGCTCGAGGCTCTGCTGCGGACATGGGTACGCGATCGCGCCGATCTCGAGATCGGCATCACCGTATCCCTCGCCCGACTGACGACGCTGCCCGGATTCCCGACATCGGTCGCGGCCTACGCCACCGACATCCCAAAGCTCGGCAACTGGGGAAAGCCATTGCTGTTCGGACCCGGTTCGATCCACGTCGCGCACACCGACGCTGAGTTCGTGGAGATCGCCGAGCTCCGCGCCGCGGTTGGCGCTTATGTGGATCTCGCAACGCGGATGATGGGTGTCAGGTCACCCATCACCCTCATTTAGGCGGCGTCGATGGCGCCGGCGGGCTGGGCGGGCTGGGCGGGGGACGCAGAGTTGCCATCCACCAGCTCCGCCGTATGCGGTGGTGTGACGAGGTCGATGCGCGTCGCGTCGATCGCGAGCGTCGGGCACTGACGCACGAAGTCGCCGTCGGCGCCGGACCACTCCACCACCGTCGTTCGCGCGAACGCCTTCCCGTTCTGCATGCCGAAGTAGGTGGGCGCGATCGCGGCGCACAGGCCGCAGCCGATGCATTTCTCCTTCGAGACGGTGAGCGACACGCGCTTGCGCGGAAAGATCCCGCCCGGCTGCTCCAGATACGTCTCGAAGTGTTCCAGCGCCTTCTTCGCCGCGCGATAGCCTTCGCGGATGTGCTCCGCGCTGTTGGCGAAGCTCAACCAGTCGCGTCCCACCTTGGGACGGATGAGCAGCATCGGCGGGCCGTTCCACGCGACCAGCGGAAACTGCTGCAACGAATGCATCATGGTCGTCGCCGCGCGCATATAGATCGACGCGAAGCCCTGTTCGCTGATGTCGGGGACGTGCGCCAGGTCGGCGCTGCCCACGTCCACTGCGATGACCATGTCCATCCCGAGACCGGCGACGTGCGCCGGCATGTTGTCGATCACGCCTCCGTCCACGCAGATGCGGCCATCCACGCGCCCGGGCGGGAAAAATCCCGGAAGTGCGCAGGACGCGTACACGGCATCGCGGATGCTCACGTCGCGCAGTCCGGGCAGCCCCCACACGATCTGGGTTCCGCGCTCGAGATCCACGGTGTTCACGAGCAGCGGCATGTTGACTTCGTCGAAGCCTTGCTCGGGCATCACCGATGCCGTGAGCGTGCGGAGCGGTTCTTCGAGATAGATCGATGTGGACTTCATGCGATCCATCAGCATCCCGAAGTGGTTGATGCGGAAGAGATCGCGGCGGCGGAGACTCTCGGCGCGCCGCGCCAGTTCGTTCGCCGACATCCCGGTCACCGTCGCCGCGGCGAGCATGGCGCCGATACTCGTGCCGGCGTAGAGCGCCGGCTTGATCCCGCGTTCCTCCAGCGCCTTCAGCACTCCGATGTGGGCGAAACCCTTGATCCCGCCCCCGCCCAGGACGAGGGCGATCTTCTTTCCCGACCTGGTGCCGTTGTTCGATGCCGTCATCCACCCGCTCCGTGCCGCGTCACTGCGTCCGACGGGGGAACCCGCGAATCGCAGGCTCCGCCGAGCGGGCGCAGGAGTCAAATGCCGTGCCGCATGAGTGCTGTACGCTTCAGCGACGCGGAAAGATCCGCCGCGGTAACGAGTTGGGAAGTGACGGCTGCTACTGCAGATACCTATAGAGGCCGTACAGGAGCGCGACGGCGCCGCCGATCATGAACAACGTACCTACATCGTCGCCGATCACCGCGCCGACGACAAGCGCCGCGCCCCCGACGATCATCAGTGCCACGGGGCGGCCGACGCCCTGGCGGCGCTGCATCTCGATGATGCCGCCGTCTTGCACATTGGCGACGGCGCGGAACGCAGTCGCCGTGCCGTCCACCGTGGGGCCGGCGGCCGGCGCCGGCTGGGGTGCGGCCGCGTCCTGCGCCGCGGCGATCGAAGGCATGAAGAGCGCGAACAACGCGAGGACCACGAGGCGAACGCGTACGTGCATGGGTTCTCCCGAAGGAAACGGTCTGTGAGAGTGAATCTCGATCGCGACTGCCGGCTTGAATGGCTAGCGACTCACTGGTCACCAGTGCAGTGCCGGCCTAGAGTTGTATGATGCGCAGACTTCTCGTCGCACTTCTCATTCCGTCTCTCCTGTCAGCGCAGGGCGGACGTGTAACCAGCATCACACCGGCCGAGATCGACGGCTATCTCCGCTTCCTGAGCTCGGACCTGCTCGAGGGACGGGCGCCGGCCACGCGCGGGGGACGTCTCGCCGCCGAATACATCGCCAGCCAGCTTCGCGCGTTCGGCCTCCGTCCAGGACTCGACACGTCGTATTTCCAGACAGTGCCGATCGACGTCGTGACCGCGGATCGCTCGACGATGAAGATCGAGGCCAGCGGAAAGGCGACGGCGGCGCTGCGTCATCCCGACGATGTCGTGGTCTGGGCAGGAAGTGCGACTGAGAACAGCAGCGCGCGCGGTGAGCTCGTGTTCGTGGGCTTTGGATCGACGGCGCCCGAGTATCGCTGGGACGATTTCAAGGATGTCGACGTGAAGGGCAAGGTCCTGCTGATCCTGGTCAACGATCCTCCGGCGCCCGCGGCGGAGCCCGAGCTGTTCGGCGGACGGGCGATGACGTACTACGGACGGTGGACGTACAAGTTCGAGGAGGCGGAGCGACGCGGCGCCGCCGGCGCGCTGATCATCCATACGACGGAAGCCGCCGGGTATCCGTGGCACACCGTGGTCGGCTCCTGGGCGACGGGCCAGCGCATGCTGCCGCGTCCCGCGGATCAGCCGCCCCCACTCGGCGTGCGCGGCTGGATCACCGACAGCGCGGCGACTGCCCTGCTGCGCGAAGCGGGGCTGGACGTCGCCGAGCTGCGCGCGAGCGCGACGAGCCGGGCGTTCCGTCCGGTGCCCACCGGGATCATGATGGACATGTCATTCCGGAATTCCGTCAGCAACATGCGGAGCGAGAACGTCGTCGGCGTCGTCCGCGGCCGGGACCCACAGCTTCGCGATGAGTACGTCGCCTTCACGGCGCACTGGGATCACTTCGGCGTCGGCCCCGTCGTGGATGGCGACTCGATCTACAACGGCGCACTCGACAACGCGTCCGGCACCGCGGACCTGCTGGCGGTTGCGCGGGCGGCGGCGGAGATGTCCGCCCCGCGGCGCTCGCTCGTGTTCGTCTTCGTGACCGCGGAAGAATCCGGATTGCTGGGCTCCAAGTTCTACGCGGAGAACCCCACCGTGCCCGTCGCACAGATCATCGCGAATCTCAACGTCGACGGAGGCAATCTGCTGGGCAGGAGTCGCGATCTGCGGGTGCTGGGCGATACCAAGAGCTCCCTGGGCCCATCGCTGCGTGAGTTCATCCGACCTCGCGGCATGCGCATCTCCCCCGACGAGCATCCGGAGCGCGGCTACTTCTATCGCTCCGACCACTTCTCTTT
>JBOHTL010000368.1:0-11121 GCA_050733735.1 Gemmatimonadaceae bacterium | reverse complement strand
CCCCGGAGCTCCGTCTCGAGATGGGGATCAGCGACGGCCTGGTGCGTCTGTCCTGCGGGGTCGAAGACTCCGACGATCTGCTCGCCGACCTCGAGCAGGCGCTCCAGGGCATGCCCGAAGGCGTCGTCAGCTGACGGAGGCCTTCTCCCGCCTGTTGGCGCCGCGCCGCCCGCCTTCGGGCATGCCCTGGAGCGCCTGCTCGAGGTCGGCGAGCAGATCGTCGGAGTCTTCGACCCCGCAGGACAGACGCACCAGGCCGTCGCTGATCCCCATCTCGAGACGGAGCTCCGGGGTCACCGACGCGTGCGTCATCGTCGCGGGATGACTGATGAGCGATTCGACGCCGCCCAGCGACTCGGCGAGGGAGAACACGCGAACGCGCTTGAGCACGTGCGCAGCGCGCTCACGGGTGCCGAGCTCGATGCTGATCATCCCGCCGAAGCCGGACATCTGACGCCTGGCCAGATCGTGCTGCGGGTGGGTGGGCAGCCCGACATACATGACGGATTCGTGTCCCAGCTTGTCCGCCAGGAAGCTGGCGATGGCGCGGCCGTTCACGTCGTGCTGCCGCATGCGCAGATGCAGCGTCTTGGTCCCGCGCAGGGCCAGCCACGCGTCGAAGGGTCCGGGCACTGCGCCCGCCGCGTTCAGAATGAACTGCAGGCGGTCGGCGAGGGCGTCATCCTTCACGATCGCGATCCCACCCACCATGTCGCTGTGCCCGTTCAGGTACTTGGTGGTCGAGTGGAACACGATGTCCGCGCCGAACTCGAAGGGGCGCTGGAAGACGGGAGACGCGAAGGTGTTGTCGACGATCAGCATGGCCGACGTGCGATGCGCGATCTCGGCGGCGGCCCGCAGGTCGGTGACGCGCATCAGGGGATTCGACGGCGTTTCAACGAGCACCGCGCGGGTATTCTTTCGCGTCGCCTCGTCGATCCGCGCCGGGTCGCGCGTGTCGACGAAGGTGAACTCCATCCCGTAGTTCTTCAGAATCTTGTCGAAAAGCCGGAAGGTGCCGCCGTAGACGTTCTCGCCGCAGATCACGTGGTCGCCGGCGCGAAAGAGCTTCATCAGGGAGTCGACACACCCCATTCCGCTCGAGAAGGCGAAGCCGTGCCGTCCCCCTTCCAGGGTTGCCACGTTCCGTTCCAGCGCCTCACGCGTCGGATTCTTGCCACGGGCGTACTCGTACCCCTTGTTCTTCCCCAGCTCTTCCTGAACGTAGGTGGAGGTGAGGTAGACCGGTGTCATGATGGCACCGGCGAGAGGTTCGGGACGCTGGCCGGCATGGACAGCCCTGGTCCCGAAGCCGGCGGAAAGATCCTCATCAAATACGCGGGTCATGCCGATACTCGACAGAGACGGATCGTGGGAAGATAACCCGCGCCCGAGAACGCAGCGAAGAGAATGCGAGGACTGACGGAAACCAACGGCACTTCAGCGGCGGCGCAACCGCCGGTGCATTGTCTCGTCGTCGACGACGAGCCGCGGCTGCGTCAGGTGCTCCTGCACCTGATGCGCACGGATGGTTTTCGCTGCTTCGAAGCGGGGAACGGCGTCGAAGCGCTCGAGATCCTCGAGCGGCAGGAAGTGTCGCTCGTGATGAGCGACATGCGCATGCCGCGCATGGACGGCATCGAGTTGTTGAAGCAGATCCGCGCCCGCTGGCCCGACACGGCGGTCGTGATGATCACCGCCGTGGCCGACGTCGAGGTGGCGGTGAGCTGCCTGGCGAGCGGCGCGATGGACTACCTCACGAAGCCCTTCCACCTCGAGGAAGTCCGGGCGCGGGTCAAGCAGGCGCTCGAGAAGCGCCGGCTCGTCCTCGAGAATCGCGCGTACCAGCAGCATCTCGAGATGCGTGTCGCGGAGCAGGCGCGCCGCCTGGAAAACCTCTTTCTGGCCAGCATTCGGGCGCTCGCCGAGGCGCTCGAGCTCAAGGACGCCTACACCCGCGGCCATTCGATGCGGGTCAGCAAATACTCGGGAATCATCGCACGCGCGCTGCGACTGGACGAGGAAAAAGTGCGGCAGATCGAGTTGGGTGGCCAGTTGCACGACATCGGCAAGATCGGCGTCCGCGAGGACGTGCTGAACAAGCTCGGGAAGCTTACCCCGGGCGAGTATCAGCACATCATGACGCATCCGCTGCTCGGCTGGCGAATCCTCGAACCGCTGATGTCCGACGCGCCGATCGCGCTGAACGTCGTGCGCTCACACCACGAGCGTGTCGACGGCCGAGGGGTGCCCGACCAACTGCGCGGCGAAGCGATTCCGATCGAGGCGCGCATCGTCGCCGTCGCGGACGCGCTCGACGCGATGACGAGCGGCCGTCCGTATCGTGGCGAGGAAATGCAGATGGAGGACGCCCTCGCGGAGCTCACCGGCAATTGCGACAGCCAGTTCGACCGCGCCGTGGTCGATGCCACGCTGCGCGCCATCGACGCGGGCGACCTGCAACTCCTTCCGCACGGCACGAACCTGCACGCCCAGATGTCGCTCTGAATCGCGTAAAGCGCCGACTGACAGGCGCTTGGACGATCCTCCGGGGAGAAGTAGGTTACGGCTCTTCACGGAGGTTGGATGGCCCATCACGATGGGTTGATGGTCAGCGTGTCGGGCATTCGCGGCCGGGTCGGCGAAGCGCTCACCCCCGAGGTCGTCGCCAGCTACGCGGCTGCGTTTGCCGCTTGGGCGCTATCGAACAACCCTGGCCGGCCCGTGATCGTGGGCCGGGACAGCCGCGTCTCCGGACCAATGTTCCATCGAATCGCCATCGGAGCGCTGCAGTCGGTCGGGGCGCACATCATCGACATCGGTCTGACCACGACGCCGACCTGCCAGCTCGCCGTCGAGGACCAGCATGCCGCCGGTGGGATCATGCTGTCGGCGAGCCATAATCCCATCGAGTGGAATGCGCTCAAGTTCATCGGGCCCTCGGGACTTTTTCTCGAGGCGCGTGAGGGCGCGGAGATGCGCTCACTCGTGGACCGCGGCATTCCTCGCGTCACCTGGGACAGGCTCGGCAACGTCGAGAGCGACAGCGGCGCGGCGGAGCGCCACATCGCGCGCATCCTCGAAATTCCCTACGTCGACGCGGAGGCGATTCGAGGCCGCAAGTTCAAGGTGGCGCTCGATTGCGTGCGAGGCGCGGGGAGCGTGATCGTGCCGCAGCTGCTCGAGCGACTCGGCTGCCAGGTGACCGCGATCCATACCGAGCCTGACGGGAGATTCCCGCGTCCGCCGGAGCCGGTCCCCGAGAACCTTGGTGAGCTCGAGCAGCTGGTGTCGAAGTCGGGTGCGGACGTCGGTTTTGCCGTCGATCCGGACGTGGACCGTCTGGCGCTCGTCTCCGAGAAGGGAAAAGCCATCGGCGAGGACTACACGCTCGCGTTGACGTCGATGCTGGTGCTCGCACACCGGATGGGTCCGGTGGTCACGAATCTTTCCACCAGCCTCGTCGTGCAGGATGCAGTCACCCGAGCCGGATCGACGCTCACGCTCGCGCCCGTCGGTGAGGTCAACGTCGCCGTGCGAATGCGGGAGCTCGGCGCGGTGATCGGCGGAGAGGGAAACGGCGGCGTGATTCTTTCCGAAGTGCATCTCGGGCGCGATGCACCCGTCGGCGTCGCACTGATCCTGCAATTGCTGGCGGAGAGCGGGAAGTCGGTCTCGGCGCTGGCGGATGGGCTTCCCCGCTACGCGATCGTCAAGGACAAGCTCGACCGTCCCAAGGCCAGTCTCGACACGGTGTATTCGGCGCTCCGCACAGTATTTCCGGACGCAGCAGTGGACACGCAGGACGGGCTGCGTCTGGCGTGGAAGGACCGGTGGTTGCACGTTCGACCGTCGGGAACCGAACCCATCGTCAGGGTCATCGCGGAGGCGCCAACGGAGCAGGACGCGCGCACGCTGGTACATCAGGCGCGCGAACCACTGGAGAAACTCGACACGCCGGCGCGAGTCGGTGCGGTCGCAGGGTAATCGAGGACGACGCCATGTGTGGAATTGTGGGATATATCGGTGACAAGATCGCCACGCCGATGCTGATCGAAGGGCTCAAGCGGCTGGAGTATCGCGGCTACGACTCCGCGGGCGTCGCCACGCTCAACGGCAAGGGCCTGGAAACCCGGAAGGCCGCCGGCAAGATCGCCATGCTGGAGGCCGCGGTCGAAGAGGCGCCACTGAGCGGTTCCATCGGAATCGCGCACACCCGGTGGGCGACGCACGGCCCGCCGAACACGTGCAACGCGCACCCGCACCACGACTGCACGGAAGCCATCGCGGTGGTGCATAATGGCATCATCGAGAACGCCGGATCGCTGCGTCACGAGCTCGAGGCGCGCGGACACACGTTCCGGTCGGAGACGGACACCGAGGTGCTGGCGCACCTCATCGAGGCGGCGTCCGAAGAGGGCGAACCCCTCGAGGATGCGGTGATCGATGCATTGCGGCTGGTCGAAGGGACGTACGGCATCGCGGTCATCTCCGCGCGCGACCCCGACAAGATCGTCTGCGCGCGCAAGGGAAGTCCCCTCCTGCTCGGGCTGGGCGAAGGCGAGTTCTACGTCGCCAGCGACGTGGCGGCGATTCTGGAGCATACCCGCCAGGTCGTGTACCTGGACGACGGCGAGATGGGGGTGTTGACGCTCAAAGGGTACGAGGTGCTGGATCTCAACGCCCGGCGCGTGCGAAAGGGTGTGAGCCGCATCGACTGGGACCTCGACCAGATCGAGAAGGGCGGCTACGCGCACTTCATGCTCAAGGAGATCATGGAGCAGCCGCAGACCATCCAGAACACCATGCGCGGCCGCCTCGTGGCGGAGGAAGGGTTCTCGAAGCTCGGTGGCCTGAATCTCACGCGCGAAGAGCTGCTCAGCATCGATCACATCGTGATCACGGCGTGCGGGACGAGCTGGCACTCGGGACTCATCGGCGAGATGATGATCGAGGAGCACGCGCGCATTCCGGCGGAAACCGAGTACGCCTCCGAGTTCCGCTATCGCAATCCCATCGTCACCCCGCGGACGCTGTGCGTGGTGATCTCGCAGTCGGGGGAGACGGCGGACACGCTCGCCGCGATGCGCGAGGCGAAGCGGCGCGGCGCCAAGACGCTCGGACTGGTGAACGTGGTCGGATCGACGATGGCCCGCGAGGACGACGGCGGCATCTACCTGCACGCCGGTCCGGAGATCGGCGTGGCCAGCACCAAGGCGTTCACCAGCCAGGTGATCGCGCTGGCGCTGCTGACGCTGAAGCTCGGACGCCTTCGCAACATGTCGGTCGTCAGGGGACGCGAGATCGCGCAGGCGATGAACGAGCTGCCGGCGCAGATCCAATCGATTCTCGATCGATCGAAGGAAATCGAGGCGATCGCCGCGCGCTTCAGGAACGCGACGAATTTTCTGTACCTCGGCCGCGGCTACAATTTCCCGGTTGCCCTCGAGGGGGCACTCAAGCTGAAGGAGATCAGCTACATCCACGCGGAAGGATATCCCGCCGCCGAGATGAAGCACGGCCCCATCGCGCTGATCGACGAAAACATGCCGGTGGTATTCATCGCCCCTCACGATTCGGTGTTTGACAAGGTGACGTCGAACGTGCAGGAGGTGAAAGCGCGCGGCGGGCAGGTAATTGCGCTCACGAGCCGCGACGAGCCCGCGCTCCAGGGGAAGATCGATTTTGAGTTCCGGATTCCGGAGACGATCGACATGCTCTATCCAGTCCTCGCCGCCATCCCGCTGCAGCTGCTCGCGTACTACATCGCGGCAAACCGTGGGCTGGACGTCGATCAACCGAGGAATCTGGCCAAGTCGGTCACGGTCGAATGAGGCGGATCCGGGCCCAGAACGGGTCCGGAAACCGGCTTTAGAAAGGGCGGGGAAGTCCGATACTCAGGATACTTCCCATGTCCCCTGCAGCAGCTCAGACCCGCCGAATCTGGCCTTCGTCCTTGACGGGCGTGCTGCGCGATCGCCTGCAGTATTTCCGTCTCCTCACGCTGCTGCTGGCGCTCGTCGCGCTCTGGGGCGTTGCCGCGACCTTCGGTATCGACCCGGCATCTCCGCGCGAGATGATCCTGACGATCGGCTCGGCGCTGCTGCTTTCGCTGATCTGGGCGCAGGGAATGCGACGTCGCAGCTACAACGGCTGGTGGCTCAGCGCTGAGGCCGTGCTGTTTCTCGGCTACGCGTATGGCGTCGGCTACGGACCCTTCGGCGTCATGTACGTGGCATTGCAGCATCGCGCCCTCTTCGGGACGCGCCGCGAGACCGTCGTCGTCGCGTTTACGTACGCCGCGGCCCTCGTCTTCGGTCACCTGACCCTGGGCGGGCCTCGCGGCTTCGCCCGCGAAATCATCGTGGTCGAGCTCGTGTGCGGCGCATTCGGCGCGTACCTGATGCACACGCTGGCGGAAGTACTCGACCGCGACCAGGCACGCAAGCGCGCGCTGCGGGACTCGGAGCAGCGTTTTCGCTCGGTCATCGAGAATCTGCGGGAGGCGCTGATCATCACCGACCTCGAGGATCGGATCACGCTTGTGAACCAGCGGGTGCGCGATGTCCTCGGGTATGCTCCCGAGGAGCTCGTCGGACGTCCCGTCACCGACCTCGTCGCGGACGGCGTCATGCGGGCGGCATTCCGCGAGCGTCTCGAGAGGCGCAAGCAGGGAACGTCCGAGCTCTACGACGCCGATCTGCTGCACAAGGATGGCCATGTCATCAGCGCGGAGATTTCGGCCGCGCCGTATCGCGACGCCACCGGGGTGATCGTCGGCAGCCAGGGAGCCATCACCGACGTCTCCTCGCGCAAGCAGATGGAAGAGCGCCTGCGACAGGCCAGCAGGATGGAAGCCATCGGACAACTCGCGGGCGGGGTGGCGCACGACTTCAACAATCTGCTGACGGTCATCAAGGTCCATACGGAGCTGCTGCTCGGTGATCTGGGGAGCACCGATCCGAACCGGGTCAGCATCGTCGAGATCGAGCGTTCCGCGGACCGCGCGGCATCGCTCACCCAGCAACTGCTGGCGTTCAGTCGCAAGCAGCTTCTGCAGCCGCGACTGATCCGGCTCGAGGACGTCGTCGCGCGCTGCGAGTCGAACCTGCGCAGCCTGATCGACGGTGGCGTGTCGCTGACGATGCGCCACAACGAGACGAACTTTACCGTGTTCGCCGACCCTGACCAGGTCGAGCAGATCCTGGTGGCCCTGGTGCGCAACGCGAACGACGCCGTCGCCGCCGCGACCGATCGGCGCATCGACGTGCGCACCGCGCCGACGCTCCTGCGCGAGCTGTCGAGCGAGCCCGCGCACGACATTCCGCCGGGACAATACATGACGCTGGCGGTCACCGACACCGGCAAGGGGTTCTCCCCCGACGTCGCCGCGCACCTCTTCGAGCCGTTCGTCACCACCAAGGCGCCGGGAGAGGGGAGCGGCCTCGGTCTCGCGAGCGTGTATGGCGCGGTTCGGCAGGGCGGCGGCTTCATTGCCGTCGACAGCGCGCCGGGCGCGGGCTCCACGTTCTGGATCTACTTCCCCATCGCGCGACGCGCGACACCGATCGACCGCGCTTCGCATCGGGCTCTGGTCGCGTAACGGACCAACTCGCGCTGCTCGTTAGCTTCCGCAGCGTCCAGAACCAGCGGATCGGCGTGCGAGCTCTCGTACAACGCGGGCGATGACGGGCGCAGCGAACCTCCCCCGCGTCCTCCTGGCTTCACAGTCGCCGCGACGGCGCGACCTGCTCGCGCTGGTCGGCATTCCGCACGAGGTCCGGCCGGCGGACATCGACGAGACCTATCTGCCCGGTGAAGATCCGCGCCGGCACGCCGAGCGACTCGCGCGCGAGAAGGCGCACCGCATCGCCGAGCCGGAGGCCGTCGTCATCGGGAGCGATACGATCGTCGTCGTGGACGGCGACGTGCTCGGAAAGCCCCTCGACGAGGTCGACGCAACCCGGATGCTGCGGCGGCTGAGCGGACGATCGCACGTCGTGATGACGGCCGTGGCGGTCGCGTGGGCGGGACGCATCGAATCCGGGGTCGAAGAAGTCGGCGTCACCTTCCATCAGTTGTCCGACGACGAGATCGCCGCGTACATCCGCACCGGCGAACCGATGGACAAGGCGGGTGCCTACGGCATTCAGGGGTATGGTGCCACGATCGTGGCGCGCGTGGACGGCGACTACTTCGCCGTGATGGGGCTCGCGCTGCAACTGCTGGTGCGATTGCTGAGAAAGCTCGGGCTGCGCTACCGCTTTGGCGCCGTGGAGACGGCATAGCGCTCCTTCCATCGCTGCACGCGATCCAGCACGTCACGCACCTGAATGCGATCCATGCGTCCCGGGCGGTTTTCCATGCTGATCGGATAGTCCTCTCCGGGGTCGCCGTATGCGTCGATCAGGAGGTCGTGAAAACGGCGGTAGGGGCCGGTGCGCTTTGGATTCGTGTAGCCCATCAGGCTGATCACCGGCCGGTCGAGGGCAACCGACATGTGCAGCGGGCCGGTGTCGGGCGCCAGCACGAGCGCGCTGCCATCGATGATGCAAGCCAGCTTGCGCAGCCCGCTCCCGAGCGCCGAGCGCGGCTTGTGTCTGGCGCGCTCCAGGATGACGCGTTCCGCCCGGAGCTCGCGGTCGCTGCGTCCGCCGACGATCACGGGCTCGAGCCCGAAGTCGTGCCACAGCGCATCCGATACCTCGGCCCAGCGTTCGGGGCGCCAATCCTTCTCCGGCTTGCTCGTCGCGACGACCATCGCGGCCGCGGGGCGCTGGAACGGCACGTAAAAATCACGTTGCCACGTGCGCTCGTCGGGCCAGGGTCCCAGATGCCATTCGACGGGTTCGTGCGGTACGCCAAGGACGCGCAGGAACTCGAAGTACTGATCCTGGACGTGCTGGTTGGGATGCGCCGGGATCTTCCGGTTCGTGAAAAGCCAGTTCATGTCTCTGGCGCGCGCGCGGTCGAAGCCCAGCTTGACCGGCGCGTGCACGAACGACGTCACGATTCCCGCCTTGAAGTACACCTGGAGCGCGATGGCCAGGTCGAAACGCCGGGAGGACAGCGTGCTCCGGATGTCGGTGAAGGCGCGCCAGCCGCGCGAGCGGTCGAACAGGATGATCTCGTCGACGGCGCGATGTCCCTGCACGAGCGTGGCGGGCGCGGGCTGCAGGATCCACGTGATGTGATTCGTCGGATCATGGCGCCTGAGCGCGTTCACCACCGGCAGCGTGTGCACGGCGTCTCCCGCGGCGCTCATCATGACGATCGCGATGCGCATCAATGCCGCGCCGCCACGACGCGATCATAGATGGCGAGCGCCGCTCGCAGGTGACGCGCATACGCCAGGCGCGGACGCAGCGCGAGACAGGCCTCCGACATCCGTTCGCGCAGCGCGGGGTCGCCGAGCCGTCGCATGGCGTTGGACAGCGCGGTCACGTCGTCCGGCCATTCCATCACGAAGCCATGCACGCCGTCATTCATGATTTCGCATGCTCCGTTGTACCTGGTGCTGATGACAGGGACGCCCATGACCAGCGCCTCGAGGACCACCAGGCTGCAGGGGTCATGTCTCGTGGGCAGGACGAGGTAGTCGGCCGCGCTGTACATCGCGTAGGAATCGCCTGTCTCGCCCGCGAGCACGACGCGGTCAGCGACACCCAGATCCCTCGCCAGCGCGAGGTACTTTGCGGCACGCGGGCGTCCCACGATCACGAGCTTCACGGGAGCATCGCGGAGCCCGGACAGCGCGCGGATGGCTTCGCGCAACCCCTTGCGCTCGAAGTCGTGGCCGATGAAGAGCGCCATGATGTCGTCGTCACCCATGCGCAGCGCGCGTCGCATCATGACGCGCGCGTCCGGGCGCGCGGACGGATCGTACCGGGCGGTGTCCACGGAGTTGAAGAGGATCGGCAGCTTCGTCTCGTCCAGGTCGTACCACTGTCGCGCCGCGGCGCGCACGTATTCCGAAAGGCAGAGCACCACGGGTGGATTGCCGGACTCGAGCAGGTCCCGCTCGACGGCCGCGACGCGCGCCCGGCGGGGGTTCCTCCAGCGGTCGAAAGCGGTGTCGCGGGCCGTGGTCGCGCGCAGGATTCCGGCGTGCGGATGATAGAGGTCGCAGCGACGCGTGGGCAGCATCGCGTGGACGATCTCGAAGGGTTCGCGGTCCAGATGCGACTCGAGCGAATGGAGAAATCGCTCATATCGCCCCAGGCGAGTCCAGCCGCTCGCATCGATGCGGACGCCGCGCACACCGCGCGGCACATGCGACGTCTCCGCGGCGAGGAGCGCGACGTCGTGTCCCGCGCCGGTCAGCGCGGCGGCGAGTTCGACGGTGTAACGCTCGGCTCCACCGCGCGCGGGATCCGTGCGCATCGTGACCAGGCCGACCTTCACGTCGCGAAGGCGGTCGGGTGGGAGGGGCGACGGTGCATGCCGAATCATAGCGGCCCTATATTTCGCGCCATGCGGGACGCCCTGGGCGAGCTCATTTCGCGGCTGGCCATGACCAACATCGAGCTGTGGCACGAGGAGGACAAGGCGCGCGTCACGGACGATCGCCAGGTCGCCGCGGCGAAGCGGAACATCGACAGGCTCAATCAGGCGCGGAACGACCTGATCGAGCGCATCGACGAGGAGGTGCGCCAGCAGGTGGCGCAGTCACGGCAGGAAGCCGCGCGTGGCTGAGACGGTGGGCTCGCTGATCGACAAGATCACCATCATCGAGCTCAAGATCTATCACATGGCGGAGCAGGCGCGTCGTCCCGACGCCGCGGCCGAATTCCGCGAGCGCTGCGAGGAACGCATCGGCGTGATGCACGAACAGCGCGACGACCTGGTGCGCGAGATCACGACCCTCGTGGCCGAGATGGCGGCCGGGCGCGTGGTGCCGAAAATCTACCGGCAGTTCAAGATGTACAACGATCCACAGTACCGCCGTCCCGGTTCCGACGCGCGCTGAGTCGCATGCGACTCGCCGCGGTCGAAGGAGCGGTCCGAAGCTCGTTCTCGTGGGCGCTCGTGCGGCTGTTCGGGGGACGACAGCGCATGCCCCTGCCGGACTGGAAGGCGCGCCCATACCGGATCCTCGTCGTCCGCGACGACGGCGTCGGC
>JBOHTL010000367.1:0-6090 GCA_050733735.1 Gemmatimonadaceae bacterium | reverse complement strand
AACGAACGCAGCGTGTAGAGCCAGCCGCCAAGCGTCGGCATCTCAGGCATCCCGAAGGATCAGGTTGATGGCCTGCGACGATCGCTCCCAGTCGCGCTTCTCGGCTTCCAGATGCGCGAGTCCCGCGCGCGTAATCGCGTAGTACCGCGCCCTGCGGCCGTTCTCGGTCACGCGCCACTCGGACTTCACCCAGCCGGCGCGCTGCGCCCGCTCGAGTGCGGGATACAACGATCCCTGGTTGAGGGAAAACACGCCGCGCGACACCTGCTCGATACGCTCCATGATTCCCCAACCGTGCATCGGTTGCAGCGACAGGGTCCTGAGGACCAGCATCTCGAGCGTTCCGGGAAGGATCGTGGACCGATCCGCCACGCGACCGTCCTGTAGTTTGGCTACAGTAGGATAGGCTTCAACTGTAGTTTGTCAACAGGAGCGTCGGTGCAACGCTGCCGGGTGATCCAGCGGAGGCAGGCGTGGATCTCGACGGGACTATTTCTCGCGCGGCAACCGCGCCGAAACGCGCTCGAGCTCCTCGCCCCCACGAGCGCTGGTCGGTCCAGGCGTCTGCTGGCCCAGCAGCTTCGTGACGTAGCGCTGATTCTCCGAGATGCGTTCGACTTCCACCGCGATGGCGTCCACGGATTGCTGCAGCTGGGTGATCTGTGTGGAGCCGGTCTGCGCAGCGCCGACGAGCCGTGACATGCGCGCAAGCGCGTATCGGAAGGCCAGCCACCCCACGAGCGCGAGCAGCGAAAACGAGACGAGACCACCGACGAGCAGGGTTCGTGGGCGTAGGTCGATTCCGGAGCCCGGCGGCGGAAGCATGATCACCGGCTGGGGCGCCGGCCGGGGAGCGGGAGCTGGTCGCGCGATCACCGTGCTAGCGACATCGGCGCCTCCCTGCATGACCTCGGTATTCGCCATGCCTCGCGCGATCGCATCATCGAGCTGCTGCAACCGCCGTTCGATGTCGACGATTCGGCCGTCGAGCGTCGCAACTCTCGCCTCGAGAGCGGCTCGGCCGGCCGGAGGCCCGTGAACCGCCTGACCAGCCAGCAGGTTGCGCCGCTCCTCCGAGCCGCTCAGCTGATCACGCAATTCGTTCCGTCGCATCAGCAGCGCCTCGAGCTCCGCGCGCGTCTCGGGCGTCTTGATCGAGCCTGCCTGTTGAGGCCTGGATACCATGCTTCGCCCTACGATGGCGACCGCAGGGAAGTTACGGTCGTGCGCCGGACCCGGACACATACCGCCCGCCGAGCACAACGCGTCGTGCTGCTACATTCAGAGTGTGCACGCCGTGCGAATTGCGCTGGCCAATCTGCCGTGTGCCGCAAGCCGTGAGGCGGCCGTGGAAGACGCACGCGCCGCGATCGCGGAGGCCGGACGTCGTGGCGCGCAGATCATCTGCTTCCCGGAAGCGTTCGTCCCCGGATATCGCACGAAGGAGCGCAAGATCCCTCCGCCCGACCCGGCGTTCCTCGAGCGCGCGTGGGAATCCGTCGCCGATGCCGCGCGCGCCGCGAATGTGGCGATCGTCCTGGGCACGGAGCGCGTCGTCGACGGAAAGCCGCGGCTCACCGCGCTCGTGATCAATGCCGACGGATCGCGGGCCGGGTTCCAGGACAAGGTGCAGCTCGATCCCTCCGAGGAGCCGGTATACCACCGCGGAGACGAACGACGGCTGTTCGAATCCGGAGGGATGAAGTTCGGCGTCGTGATCTGCCACGAGGGATGGCGGTACCCCGAAACAGTGCGCTGGGCGGCGCGCCGTGGGGCGCACATCGTCTTCCATCCGCATTTCCACGAGCCGGAACCGGGAGGCTACCGTCCCGACAGTTTCGCGGACCCAAGGAACACCTTTCACGAAAAAGCGATGCTCTGCCGCGCCGCGGAGAACAGCATCTGGTTCGCGAGCGTCAACTGCGCAAGTGAGGGGTCGCCATCGACGTCCGCGGTGGTGCGCCCCGACGGCACGCTGCTCGCCTGGCAGCCTTATGGAAAACCAGGTTTGCTGCTGGCCGATCTCGATCTCGACGACGCCACCGGGCTGCTCGCGTCGCGCTGCCAGTACTAGGCGGCGCATGCCCGCTCCTTCTTCTGATAATCGCGCTGCACGAGTCGCTCGCACAGTCGTCACCGGAGAACGTTGACGATGCCGAATGCAGCGAGCGCCTGGTTCACGTTTCGGATGTGATGTGCGGGAAAGACATAGCCTCGATCCCGCGCGCCGCGCATTCGATCATCGATGCGCGCGACCCAGGCGGAATCAGGGGTGAATCCACGAGCCGCGGCGGCCGGTTCCGTCGCATAGATGCCGGCGAGGCGATCGAGAAGCCGGCGCAGTTTCTCGCCATCCATCCATCGCCCGCGCACCGCCACACCTGACCGGCCACGGAGGGCGTCGAGGGATTCCAGCGGGTTGGCGTCGAGCAACAGCAGGTCGGCGCGCATCCCGACAGCGACCTGTCCGAACTCCGGCTCGCGACCGAGCGCGCGCGCCGGGTACAGCGTGGCAGCGCGCAGTGCTTCCAGGGTGGACAGCCCAGCCCCTTTCAGCAGACGCAGCTCTTCATGGAGAGCGAATCCATTCACCATGAATGGATATCCACCGCCCGCGTCGGTGCCGGCGAGGAAGCGCGACGTCACCGGCAGCAGGCGTTCGATGACCTGGCGCTGCTTGTCGTGGAGCGTGACGCCAATCGCGGGCGGCTGGACGACGTCCGCCAGCCATCGCCTGCGCTCGATGAGCGGCGCGTACCGCGCTTCCGGAAGATTGGCCCAGCTGCGCGCTTCCACGGGCGTGAGAAAGAGACGCTTCGTGTAGAGCGTCGGCGTATTCCAGACTCCACTGGTTCGGGTCGGCGTCGTCCAGTCGTCCGTCGCGATCGTCAGGGTGCGGTCGTCGATGTAGCCCTTGAGATGCTCCAGTGTGATCATCCCCGCCTGCACGGCGTCGGCAACGCTGATCCGGTGCGGAACGTGCCCGACGACCGGAACACCGAGCTTGCGAGCTTCGTCGGTGACCGCGAGGAAAAGCGGTCGCGGAAGCGCGTTGTGCACCTTGATGAAGTCGTATCCAGCGGCGTGGTGCTCCTGCACGGCGCGTCGCGCCTCCACCTCGCTGCCGACGACGTGGGCGTACATCCCCATCCGAGCGGCGCCGATGATCGGCCCGGCCACGTACATGGTCGGTGCGAGCCAGCCGTCACGCGCGGTCCGGTCGCGCCACTGCAGCAGCCATGGGAATCCGACCATGTCGCGAACGGTCGTCACCCCGGTGGCTACATGCAGCAGATGCTGCGCGGCCGACGTGAGCTGATGCACGTGCATGTCGGTCAGACCCGGCATCAGAAACTTTCCACGTCCGTCCACAGTCGCGATGCCGGCCGGTGATTGACCGCCGGGATCGCGCTCGATGCTCGTGATGCGTGCACCTGAGACGCGCACGCGCATGCCGGGCAGGACCCGGCCCTCGGCCATGTCGACGACGTTGACGTTCCGGATGATCAGCGGACGCGCGCGGATGCTGTCGCTCATCGCCAGGAACAGATCCACGACGTCGAGCTCGAGCTCGAACAGCGCGAGTGTATGCTGCGCTTCGGCCAGGTCTCTGCTTGCCCGCTGCGCGGCAGCAGATGCGACTGGCACCGCGGCCATTGCGAGAACCAGAGGCAGTGCGCGCAAGCTGCTCTTCATGCCGTCATAACAGCATCAGGAACGCGAAGGTTTCACTCAGCGCTTCCGACGCACCCGTTCGAGCCTGACCCCTCCGTCTCCGTCAGTGAACACGAGCAGAGCGACGTCGACGTCGAGCGCGGCGAGCGTTCGTCCTTCGGCGACGCGGACGCGGTCGATGCGAGCCCCGGTCACGTCCAGCACGTCGTAGACGATGCCGGAATCCGCTGGCGTCTGGAAGAGCGTCCGCACCCAGATCGTGTTCTCCGGCGACGGACGCGCGCTGCGCGCGACCACTGCAGGGCGAAAGCCAGGAAGGTCGAGGGGATCCACGAACTGGTAGCGCACATGTGGCACATCGAGCTCTCCCTGCTGCGCCCTTCGCATGAGCGTCGCCACTTCGCGTGGTTCCATCGGTGGTTTTCCTGCCCGCTCCCGTCGGTTTGCCGCCAGCCGGGCCTCCTGACGCTGCTCGAGGTACGCGATGAAGGCGACGCGCGTGCTGTCGTCCATCCTCACCCACTCGTACGGCACCTTCGGTGTGACGTCGCGGCTGCCGTCGGCACGCACGAGCTCCAGCCGATACTCAGCGCCGCGAATGACGGCGACGGTGCCGTCGCCGAACATCGTCCAGTCGTCGAGCGGCTCCAGCGGATTCACACGCGTCACGACCGCCTGGTCGACGCTGTCACGGAAGCGCACGATCCCCGGCCATTGGCGAATCCGGAATCGGGCGACCGTGTCCAGCGCACGAGTCTCGAGATCGACGCGAACAATGGCCGCGGTGTCCGGCGCGAGATGTCGCTCGGCGCCGGACGGATTGCTTCGCGCGCCGGCGGAACGCCCGCGCAATCCGATCCGGTAGACCAGCCGGAGTCCGGCATCGACGCGCGGCGTTTCGGCCGTGACCATCGCGCCTGCGTCCATGGGACGCGGCACCGACGCGACCCGGGCAATGCCGCCCTCCGAATCGATCACGAGAAACGACTGCGCTGCGAGGTCGAGAAAGAGGGCTGAGTCGCCGGGAAAGTCGATCAACCTGCCGGCAAACCTGCCGTACTTCGACTGACCGGAGGCCGCGCTGTCGAGCACCACACGCACTGTCGCGAGCGTACTGTCGAGAAGCACGAGACGCCGCGCCGCCATGTCGTGCACGAGCACGCGTCCTCCACCGACCGCGACGACATCGATGATGTTCTGGAACGGCGCCGACCGCTCCGATGGCGGTGGCAGCTCGCGAACAGGGAACAGCAGCTCAGGTGATTGCGCCGCGGCGACTGACGCAGACAGGAGCACGGCAGCGACAGCCGCCGCTGCGACCGCGCTGCTACGGATTTGCCGGTGCAGCCACGACCACACTGCCCGCCATCGCGGCGCCATGCACCGAGCACTGATAGTTGTACGTGCCAGCGGTGGCGAACGTCCGGCTATGCGTGCCGGTCGTCTGGGCAGCCGAGGAGCCCGTCCCGTCGGCGAACGTCACGCTGTGGGACACGTAGTTACCCTGCGCCCAGCTCCAGGTCACCGTCGTGCCAGGCGTCACGTTGGTCGTCGCCGGATTGTACTCGTTGTCGGATACCGTGACGCTGGCGCTGTTGCTGGGATTCGGATTCGGGTTCGTCGGGTTCGGGTTGTTGGGTGTTCCCGGGCCGGTAGGATTGGGCTGGTAGTCGTCCCCGCCACCACCTCCGCCACATCCTGCCAGTGCGATCATGAACAGCCCTGACGCCAACGCTCTGCGCATCATCGGCTCTCCTTTCAGTAGTGAGAATGGCAGCCACTGATACAACCGTGGCCGCCCAGGCGAGAGTCACCTGCGGCCGGCGCAGCAGGCATCATACCTCGCGGCCAGCCTGAGCGACAGATATAATCACGCGCACCAGCGCAGCAGTCCGTGAACGGAGACGCCTGCCATGACCAGTGCGGCCGTACGCCCCGCAGCACCCGCAGCCTACGCTCCTGACGTCGCGCCATCTGCGCCCTCGCGGCGCGTTGCGTCCATCGACATCGTCCGCGGCATCGTGATGGTGCTCATGGCCATCGATCACGTGCGCGTGTACGCCGCGGTACCCGCGGGCGGGCCGGACCCGGCCGTGTTCTTCACGCGATGGATCACCCACTTCGTCGCGCCGGCGTTCGTGTTCCTCGCGGGAACCTCCGCGTACCTGCACGGCCTCAAGCTCGGCGACACGAAGACGCTCGCGCGGTTTCTCGTCACTCGCGGCGCATGGCTCATCCTGCTGGAGCTCACCGTGGTCCGTCTCGCGTGGACCTTCAACATCGACTTCGCGAACTATAATCTTGCGGGAGTCATCTGGGTGCTGGGCTGGTGCATGATCGTGACGGCGGCCTTCGTGCGCGCGTCCCTGCGAGTCACCGCCATCGTTGGATGTGCGGTCATTGCGGGTCATCACC
>JBOHTL010000366.1:0-3280 GCA_050733735.1 Gemmatimonadaceae bacterium | reverse complement strand
GTCGTTCGAGGAGTACGTGGCACTGCAGCGTCGCATCCCCCCCGAGGTCGTGACCATCATTCAGGCGGCGGAAGGCATCGACCGTCAGGCCTACGGGATGGCGGCTCATCTCGCGGTGCGTCAGGAGACGCGTCAGAAGTTGCTCGAGGCCGAGCCCAACGAACCCCTGCTCCGGCTCCTGAGCGAGGTGATCTCGGCCGAAAACGAGCTGCTGCGGCTCGAGCGCAAGATCGACGAGGACGTGCGAGGCTCGCTGTTCCAGAATCAACGCGAGTTCTACCTGCAGGAGCAGCTCAAGGCGATCCACCGTGAGCTGGGCAACGAAGACGACGACCTGCTGGAGCTGGAGGCACAGGTCGAAAAACGCGCGATGCCCGAGCCCGTGAAAACGCGCGTGCTTCGCGAGGTTCGCAAGCTGCGGCGCACGTCGCCGCTGCATCCCGAGCACACCGTCTCGCGCAACTTCGTGGACTGGGTGCTGGCGCTTCCGTGGACGGAACGCAGCGACGACGTGCTCGACGTGAACCACGCGCGCCGGGTGCTGGATGAAGACCATTACGGGCTGGAGGAGGTGAAGGATCGCCTCCTCGACCACATCGGCGCGCTGGCGCTGGCCGGAAAGCTCGACGGGCCGATCCTGTGCCTCGTCGGCCCGCCGGGAGTGGGCAAGACGTCGTTGGGGCGGTCGATCGCGCGCGCGCTCGGGCGCAAGTTCGTCCGGATGTCGCTCGGCGGCGTGCGGGACGAGGCCGAGATCCGGGGGCATCGCCGCACCTACATCGGCTCCATGCCGGGGCGCGTGGTGCAGGCCATGCGGCGCGCGGAAGTCGTCAATCCGGTCATGCTCCTCGACGAGATCGACAAGATGGGACACGACCATCGGGGCGACCCCGCGAGCGCGCTGCTCGAGGTGCTGGATCCGGAACAGAACCGCGCCTTCAACGACCATTATCTGGAGCTCGACTACGATCTCTCGCAGGTGCTGTTCGTCACCACGGCGAACTACCTGCCGCAGATTCCGGAGCCGCTCCGCGATCGCCTCGAGATGATCCGACTGTCGGGATACCTCGACCAGGAAAAGATGGCCATCGCGCGGCAGTTCCTGATCCCGCGGCAGCTGCGGGCACACGGCATCCCGCCGGAGTCGGTCACCTGGGAGCCCGAGGTGCTGCCAGGGATCATCCACGGATACACGCGCGAGGCGGGGGTGCGCGACCTCGAACGGCGGCTGGCGCGGGTGGCGCGCAAGCTGGCGCGTCGCACCATCGAGCGGGCGGTCGCGCAGGACGTGGTGCGTGCGTCGGACCTCAAGGACCTTCTTGGCACGGCGCCATACGATCCCAACGATCTGGTGCTCGAGGATCGCGTGGGAGTCGCCAATGGATTGGCCTATACGAGCGCCGGAGGCGAGGTCCTCGAGATCGAGGTCAGCACGGTTCCCGGCCGTGGACGGTTGCAGCTCACCGGCACACTCGGCGAGGTGATGAAGGAATCGGCGAGCGCAGCCCTGAGCTACGCGCGGGCGCGCGCTGAAGCGTTGAAGCTGGAACGCGACTTCCACAAAACGCGCGATCTGCACGTGCACATCCCCGCGGGCGCCACGCCGAAGGACGGGCCGAGCGCCGGAATCGCGATCGCCTGTGCCATCGTCAGCGCACTGACCGGTTCGCCGCTGCGAGGCGACGTCGCCATGACGGGGGAGATCACGCTGCGGGGCCGGGTCCTGCCAATCGGTGGTCTCAAGGAGAAGGCGGTGGCGGCGTTCCGCATCGGTGTGCGCCACGTGATCATCCCCTGGCAGAATGCGCGCGATCTTCCCGACATTCCCGAGGAAGTGCGCGAAGGCCTCACCTTCCATCCGGTTCGCACGATGGACGAGGTGCTGACGATTGCCCTGGCACAGCCGCGCCCGGCCGAGCGGTACGCGGGCGACGCGCCGACAGCAGCCTCGCTCGCGCAGTAGCCGCGACCGGTGACCGGTCGCTCCGGCGGGAAAGACCCGCTCGTGGTTCGCAGCCTGGAGTTCCTGGGCGGCATGGCCAGTGCCGGCGGGTGGCGACCGGACGCTCGTCTGCCCGAGGTGGCGTTCGCCGGGCGATCCAATGTCGGAAAGTCATCGCTCATCAATCGCGTGGTAAACCGCAGGAAGGCCGCGCGCGTGAGCAACACACCGGGGCGCACGCGGGAGATCAACTTCTTCGAGATCAACGGCGAGTTCGTGCTCGCCGATCTGCCGGGGTACGGGTACGCGAGGGTCTCGAAGGAGGCGCGCGCCGCGTGGCGACCACTCATCGAGGGATATCTTCAGGGAAGTCCGACCCTGCAGGGGGTCGTTCAGCTCCTCGATGTGCGCCGGGATCCGACCGACGACGACCTGCAGATGCTCGACTTTCTCGCGCACGTGGGAACGCCGACGATCATCGTCGCCACCAAGATCGACAAGCTGAAGCCGGCGGAACGGGAACCGCGCGTCGGCGAACTCGCGAAGGAAGCCGGCGTCGATCTCTCTCAGGTCATTCCGTTCAGCGCGGTCTCAGGCGCTGGACGGGATGAGCTCGCGGAAGCGATCGTTTCGCTGATCTCGAATCGGCGACAAGGCGAATAGCTTGTACTCCCATGGCACTTCTTCCACTTCGCAAAATTCCGGACCCTCCGATCACAGGGCCCGCGCGCGACTGGCTCGAGCAGATCAGATCGGAACTGTCCGACCCTGACTGCGATCGTCACCTGCTCTGCCGTCGCGCGCTGACGGAGCTGACATTTCCGCAATTCGGCGGCACCTGGGAGACGGCGGTGAACGATCCGGGACTGCCCTACGCGACCCGTCTGGCCGTCGCGTCCACGGATCCGCGCAACGTCACGCTGGAGCCCGAGTATTACGGCGAGTGCGACGACGCGCGATTTCAGCGCGTCAAGCCGCTGCTCTGGCTCTGGTACTCCTTCGATCGGACGGTCGCCGGCGGCCAGAATGTCTGGCTTGGCGTGGAGCTCCGGCGCGTGCTCGCTCCGCACATCTTCAGGCGCTGCGGCGAGAACTTCAAATGTTTTCAGCACACCGAATTTTCGTTCGGATACAACATGGAAGTCGGTGACAACGTCGTCGTGCACCGGCACGTTCTGCTCGACGACCGCGGCGGCATCGAGATCGGCAACGGCGCCTCCGTCTCGGACTTCGCGAACGTCTACTCGCACTCGCACGACATCGTGGACGGCCGCATCGTGCGTCTGCCGAAGACCACCATCGGCGCGGGCGCGCGCATCACCTACCACGCGACTATCC
>JBOHTL010000365.1:0-2641 GCA_050733735.1 Gemmatimonadaceae bacterium | reverse complement strand
AAGTAGCGGACTTTGCCGTCGTGGCACAAGATGGGCATCGACATTCGCGTGAGTGTTCGATGCCCATTTGCGTATGATCTCGAAACGAGCGCAGGCGATCGCGCGACTGACGCTGCTCGCAGCCATCGTCGCGGTCGCGCTGGTCGGCGTCTGGCGCATAGGTCTGCTGAACGATCCGGCTCGCGCGAAGGCAGCGCTCCAGAATCTCCGGCAGGTGCGCCACCTGCCCGTCGTGTTCGTCACGGTGTATGCCTTCACCGCGGCGATCGGCGTACCACCGATGGTGTTGACGCTCGCGGCCGGCGCGGTGTTCGGCACCAGGTACGGAATCATTTACAGCTGGATCGGCGCGCTCCTCGGCGCCATCGGCGGCTATGTGCTGGCGAGAAGCGTTGGCGGCAA
Source organism: Gemmatimonadaceae bacterium (assembly GCA_050733735.1). Lineage (GTDB taxonomy): Bacteria > Gemmatimonadota > Gemmatimonadetes > Gemmatimonadales > Gemmatimonadaceae > DASPMP01. The sequence continues at coordinate 2,239 of JBOHTL010000365.1, read as the reverse complement.
TGCCTTCCGGCATGTGCTTGGCAGGTACAGGGACAAGCTCGACGATCTGCTCGACCGCGCCACCATTGCCTCGCTCTTCCGCCTGCGCGTGAATCCCATCGTTCCGTTCAACGCGATGAACTTCGCGTCCGGAATGGCGAAGGTATCCTTTCGCGATTACGTGATCGCGACGGCGTTCGGGATTCTTCCCGCGATCATCGTCTACGCGTATTTCGCGGACAGCGTCATCGCCGGCGCGACGGGCGCACGCGAGCGCGCCTTCCTGCACATCGCCATTGCCGGCCTCGTGATCATCGTGCTTTCGCTCGGACCGGCGACCTGGAGGCGACTGACCCGCTGACCATCTGACGGTTTGACCGTTTGACGATTTGACGCAGAGTCAGGGCAGGACGTCGCCGATCGCGGGGGCGACGCCACGCACCTCGCCGCGATAGTCGAATCCCAGGAACGCCGCGATCGTCGACGCGATCTGCGACTGGATGACGGGCGCGGCGTTGGTACGCTCGCCGAGCGCCGGCGTGTCGGGGCCGATCACGGCAAGCCACATCTCCTCGGCGCCGGCGACGTCTTCGCCGTGCTCGCTCCAGTCGTCGACGGTCCTCCCGCGGCCATGGTCGGTGGTGACGATCATCGTCGTCTTTCCCCGGTAGTCGGGATGTGATTGCAGCGTGGACCACAGCTCCGCCAGGAACGAATCCACGCGTCGCGCCGCGTGGAGATACCGGTCGTAGCGGCCGGCGTGCGCCCACTCGTCCGTCTCGCCATAGCCGACGAACAGGACGCGCGGTTGCGTGTCCCGCACATGGCGCAGCATGACGGCGTGCATGAAGCCGTCCCACGCGTTGTTCTCCCATTCGCGATGCGTGGTCGCGTACATGCGGTTGAGCAGCGAGTCCCGACCGTCACGAGGCCGTGCATAGGGCGGCGCCCAGCCGGTGTGCATGAAGATGCCGCTGCGCTCGCGCGCGAAGATGTCGTCGAAGACCCCCCATGTGGCGAAGGCCGCTACCCTCCCGCGGTATTCGTCGCGCTGGTTGAGCCATTCGAACACCGTGATGTTGCGATTCGGGCCGAACTCGTTGCTGTTGATCGCCGTGTCGACGATGCCGGCGAGCATCTCGTTGTAGCCCGGATACGAGAAGTTGAGCCGGTTCGTGACCAGCACGCGGCTGCCCGCGGCGAAGTTTCCGTAGAGCTGACCCCGGCGGCCTATCGTGTTCCACATGAACGGCATGAGCGCCACCCGGCGCTCCGCAGGCGTGCCGCGCCAGAACTCGCGTCGCATGCCTGCCGTGTCTCCTCCGACGCGTCGCGGGTCGCCGAACAGGAGCAGCGAGTCCGCGCCGCTGAACACCTCCTGCCAGCGCAGCCCGTCGGTGACGACCAGGACGACGTTCGTCGTCTCGAGCCGCGCCCCGCGCCTGGAGGCGGCTGAAACGCCGCACAGGAGAAGGATGCTGAGCGCAATGGTTCCGCTTCGCCTCATGGCGACCAATGTATCAGACTGCGCCCGGCGCGTCCCGGACGCGCGTCACCGTCACGGACGATGGATGATGCGCCAGATGCGTCCTCCGCGATCGTCGGACACGTACAGTGACCCATCAGGTCCCACCGTGACGCCGACCGGCCGATGCACCGCGGTGGCGGGCAGTGGGCCACTGGAACCGGCGAAACCATCCGCAAACGCCTCGGCGGGGCCCGATGGATTTCCGTCGGTGCCGAAGGGGACGAACATCACCTGATAGCCTTCGTTCGGCAGTGGAGCGCGATCGAAGCCGCCGTGGAACGCGATGAACAATCCGCCGCGATATCTGAGTGGAAATTGCGACGCGTTGTAGAAGGTCATGCCGTTCGGCGCCCAGTGCGCGCCGAAGGTGGCAAGCGGCTGGTTCATCTCGGAGCAGTCGATGTTCGCGTTGCTCGTCGCCTGGCCGTTGCCGCCGTACTCCGGCGCGAGGACCTTCGCGTCCTCGTCGATGGCGTCGAAGTAGCAGTACGGCCAGCCGTTGTCGCTGCCGCTGGTGATCCGCACCAGCTCTTCCGCTGGAAGGACGGCGTCCTCCTCGACCGTGAAGAACTGGGGCCAGTTCTCGAACAGCATGTCGCGCCCGTGCTGGACGCCGTACAGCGCGCCATTCGCCGGATGCACCGCGAGCGCCACCATGTTTCGCAGCCCGGTCGCCCAGCGCGTCCCCTGCGCCTGCGTCTGGTTGCTGCCGGCCGGATTGAAGCGCCAGAC
>JBOHTL010000364.1:0-7754 GCA_050733735.1 Gemmatimonadaceae bacterium | reverse complement strand
CCGATGCGCACCGCCTTCCCTTCCCGGTCGATCAGCGCGCCCGTCAGCTGCAGCACGCTCACCGGCTGCTCCAGCGACGTGACCCAGGGAATCGAGACGGTATGGTTCGTCCCCAGCTCCACGCTCTTGTCGCCTCGCCAACCGGACTGACGCACCCAGTACTGTCCCACCTCGAGGGTGAGCACGAGCGCGTGCGACGCGCCCGCGCTGTCCAGGAGCGCCGCGTGCCGGGCGATCCACGACGCGGAGGGACGCTCCACCGCGAGCTTCATGGTGGTCCCCGTGCGACCGAGCGCGCTGTCGCCGCGCTCGACGCAGTCGTTCGTCGCGTCGTACTCGCAGCCGAAGTACACGTTCGGCGGCACGACACCGGCGCCGGTCACGGCGACGAGCGTCCTGCCGGTGAAGATGGAATCGAGCGTCGCGTTCATCTCCGAGAGCAGTGCGGCGACGGCCGATCCCACGCCGCTCGCCGGATCGAAGATCCCGGACTGCGAAGCTCCGCGCTGGAACTCGATCGGAACCGCGGCGATCGTCGGCGCGGACTGCAGCGACGCAATCGCCTGACCGGCGTACCAGGGCGGATGTTCCAGCTGCCGGTCGCCGACGCCACTGCGGAATGTCGAGCCGGTGGTCGCGCATGCCGTGAGCAACGTGAGCAGCGCGATACTCGTGATTCTAGACATGGTCGTGATCTCCAAGAGTCAGTGCCATCGATGAGTGGAACAGCAGATGCGCGGCGGAGACGCCGAGTCCCTCGAGAAACCCGTTCAGCCAGGCGTCGAGCTGAACGCAGCCGGCCAGCACCGGCGCCGCCGCGAGGACGAGGTAGCGTCCTTCCAGCTGCGCGATCAACTCGGCGAGGTCAGATGCGTCGAGATCATGCGTCACGATCACGATCGCGTCGCCGCGTCCCGACCGCAGATACTCGGTGTCGACGCCCGCCGCATGAACCACTGCCCGCGCCGGCGAACCGGCGCGAGCAGTGCGTTCGACTGAGACTGACTGCGTCATGGGCGGGCGATCCAGGCGGGCGCCACACCGCCGCCATGAGCCGGATTCACGGTGCGCAGTCGCAGACCGGAGCCGTCGACGCGCATGGTGTAGATCTGCGAGATGCCAGTGCCCGCGACTTGCGTGCCGCTCACTGCGATGAACGTTCCATCCGGCGACCATGAAGGCGTGCGCTGATCTCCGGCGAGCGCGTGCCGCACGGTCAGTCCACCATTGACGTTCACGATCATGATGTCGTCGCCAAGCGCGGGTGCCGCGGTGTTGTGGCGCACGAAGGCGATCTTCTGTCCGTCGGGAGAGAACGTCGGCGACATGTCGAAGCCAGCGTCCGTCGTGATCTGTCTCAGATTCGATCCATTCGCGTCGATCATGAAAACTTTGTAACTGCCACCGATGGCGCCGATGAACGCGATGAACAAGCCATTGCGTGACCAGGTGGGCTGGCGCTTGTCCACCATCTCCGCGCCAATGAAGCTCGTGAGGTTCGTCAGGCCGCTGCCATCCGGGTTGATCGTGTACAGGTCGATCTTGCTGTCTACGATGGCGTGGAAGAGGATCTTCGTGCCATCGGGACTCCACTGCGGCTGATCTTCCAGGCCGGACATACGCGTCAACCAGCGCATGTTCATGCCGTTGCGATTCACGATGTAGAGATCGTTCTGCGGCTCTCCGGTCGTGGGATTCGTCTGCGAGACGGCGAACACCAGCTGAGTGCCGTCAGGCGAGGGTGACGCTTCGCGCGACACGTTCCCGGCGTTGATCTTGACCGGCACTTCAGACGTGTTCAGCGTCGAAAGAGTGAAGATCTCGGAGCCACCGTCCTTCCAGCGGTTGTAGATCAGGTCGTAGGTCGGCTTTGCCGTGACCGTGAGCGTCAGGGAGGCGGTCTTGCCTTCGACCGACGCGCTGAGCGTGAAGGTTCCTTCGCTCAGCGCTTCGACGACCGCATACATCACATCGGTGTGCTCGACGCGCGCGACGCCGGGAGTGCTGGACGTCCAGTCGGCGGGACCGTACGTCGTCTCGCCATTGGCGCGTTCGACCGGCGCGGCGAAGACGAACGACTCCCCGACCTCCAGCCCGGTCGTGGCGGCGGCAATGCTGATGGAGACGATGGGCGCCTGATTCACCCGAACGCCGACGGAGGCGACGATCCCCTCGACCGTAGCGGTGATCGTCGCGGTTCCGGGGTTCTGGGCTTCGATGGTGCCGTTCACGACCGCGGCGATCGACGGGCGATTGCTCGACCACTGGATGTGGCGATCGACCAGCTCGTTCCCCTCAGCGTCGTACGCCCTGGCGGTGATCGATGCGACGCCGTCCCACTCGAGCACGATCTCCTCGTCGACGCTGAGCCGAACGTCGGTGACCGGCACCTGCGGCACCGGAAGGATCGTGATCACCGCGAGGCCGAACTTTCCTTCGCTCGTCGCGCGGATGCTCACTTCGCCGACGGCGAGCGCGGTGACGACGCCCGTCGCCGACACCGTGGCATACTGCTCGTTCGCGGACGTCCACGTCACGGCGCGATCCAGCTCCTGGCCGTTCGCCGACTTCGGCGTCGCCTCGAGCGTGAGCTGGCTGCCCACAATCAGCGACTGGTTCGGTGGGGAAACCGCGACCGTCGCGACGGCGACCGGCGGGGGTGGTTCGACGATGGGATTCGAGTCGCCGCAGGCGGCCAGCAACGCCAGGGCGATCAGGAGCGCTTTGGAAACGGCGCGTGCTGCGATGCTCGTTGACATATGGAGATTCTCCGTTGGGTAGCGATGTTGAACTCGCGGGAGAATCTCGGAGCGACGGATTACCAAACCGCTTAAACGCGCCCGAGGCGGCCTCTTAAACCATTTCGGCCCGTCTTAAACGTTCATACAGGGCTTTGGTCTCTCTTTCCGGCTCCGCGTCCAGGTCGGACTGCAGCGCCTGAGAAAGGCGCTCGTACTGTCGGAGCGCCTCCGACCGCTGGCCGGCGCGGGTCAGGGCGAGCATCAGCCGCCGATACGCCTCCTCGTGCAGCTCGTCCACCTCGACGACTCTCCGGAACGCGTCGGCTGCCTCGCGGTTTTCGCCGCGATCCAGGCAGCGCTGGCCGAGCAGCATCACGGCGTCGCCGAACAATCGGCGCAGCCGGTCGCGAATGTCGAAATGCCAGTCGCCGGCATCCTCACCGTCCAGGAAATCGCCGCGATACAGCGCGATCGCGTCGCGCAGCACGTCCAGCCCGCGCTGCTCATCCGCGCTGTGCCTCGCGTCCTTCAGCGCGCGCATTCCGCGCCGGACGCTCTCGTCGAGCGCGCGCGCGTCGAAGACGACTCCTCCCCCCAACTCCCAGGCGATGCGATACCGCTCGCCGCTGAAGACGATGAGGTCCGCCCGACCGATCGTTTTGCGCACATGGTGCAGCATCACGTGGAAGCTGTTCTTCACCTGCGTCGCCGACGCGTCGGGCCAGAAGACGACGCCGATCTGGTCGCGCGTGCGTCCTTCGGGATGACACAGCAGGTACAGCAGCAGCTCGCGGGGCTTCGCGTACCGCCAGGCGTCCGCGGGGAGAGGCTGTCCGTCGCGGAGAATCTCGAGACGTCCGCCTGCCAGCGAGCGCACCTCGAGAGCAGGGGCTGACGCAACCGCTGGCGCCGCGACCGCCGGCGTTCGCCGGCCGAGGACTCGAGCCTCCTCCTCCATCACCTGCTCCAGCGGGGCCGCGCGCCCCGTCTTCCAGGCGGCGTCGAACGCCGACTCGCCCATCGCGGCACGACCCACGCCGATCGCGTTCTCGATGAGATGGAAATCCGGCCCGAAGAAATTCGAGCCGATGCTCTCGCGCGCGACTTCGGCGCTCCCCATGAGGAACGCGCCGCGGTCCGCGTCGCCGACATGGAAATTCACGATGCCGAGCTGCTGCAGCCCGCGCGCCGTCCAGAACACCGATGGGTCGCGTTGCAGCGCCGCAAGCGATTCGCGGATCGATGGCTCCGCGCCCGCGAAGTCGCCGACGTTCATGTTCACGGCCGCGAACACCTGGAGGGCGATGGCCAGCTCGCGATTCAGCCCATACGCGCGCGCCACCTCCACCGCTTCCCGTCCCGCGTCGCGCGCCCGCTCCATCTCCCCGACACTGCCGTAGTACGTGGACAGGACGACGAGACACAGCCGCAACCCATACAGGTCCTGCTGCTCGCGGAAATACGCCATCGCGAGCGTGGTGGGCTCCACGGTGCGCGCGTCGCGCTGCTGGCCGTAGCTCACCCCGTGATACGCGAGCGCGTACGCTTCGCCGCTTCTGTCCCCGACGGAACGGAACAGCGTCACACTTTCCTCGAGCCATGGCACCGCGACCTGCGGCTGCCCCTGCAACGACGCGATCACGCTCGCGCCCAGGAGCACTGCCGCGCGCGCACGACCCATGTCATCGGTCCACGGAAGCGCGATCGCGGCGTCGTACCAGCGTCGCGCCTCCGACCAGTGTCCGCTCGAGTACCAGAACCATCCCAGGTCGCCGAGGAGCTCGAGGTGGTCGCCGATCGCCTCCTTGCGCGTGCAGTTGAGGGCGACGCGGATGTTGTCCAGCTCACGCTGGATCCGTTCGACCCACGCGGGCCGCTCGCGCGTGATCAGGTGAGGCGCGGCCGCGGCGGCGAGGTCCATGTACGCCCGCGCGTGCCGCTCGCACACCCGACGGTACTCGCCGGATTCACTCAGCTTCGCGTTGGCGTACTGACGGATGGTCTCGAGCAGGTAGAAGCGCGCCACGCCGTCCTGCTCGTTCATGGCGACGAGCGATTTGTCGAGCAGGGCGCCGAGCGCGTCGAGCACGTCCCCGGCGTCCAGGTCCGCGTCAGCGCCAACTGATTCTGCCGCGTTGAGCGTGAAGTCGCCGAAGAACACCGAAAGCCGCTGCAGCAGGACCCGTTCGCGCTGGTCCAGGAGGTTGTAGCTCCATTCGATCGCCTCCCGCAGCGTGCGATGCCTCGGCACCGCCGTTCGCGAGCCGGACGAGAGCACCCGGAAGACGTCATCCAGGCGAGGCGCCAGCTCCTCTGGCGGAAGCGTGCGGACGCGAGCCGCGGCCAGTTCGATCGCGAGGGGCAGGCCGTCGAGCCGCCGGCAGATCTGGGCGACCGCCGCGGCATTCTTAGGCGTCAACTGAAAGGAGGCGACCGCGGCCTGCGCGCGATCCACGAACAGCTGCACGGCGGCTGACTCGCTGACGTTGTCGACGCTGTGCGACGTCGCCGGCGGCAGCGCCAATCCGGGCACGAGCCAGGCGCGCTCACCGCCGACGCCGAGTGCCTCGCGGCTCGTCGCGAGCACGGTGACGCGCTCGCATTCCCGCAGCAGCGCATCCACCAGCGCGGCGCACCCTTCGACGAGATGCTCGCAGTTGTCGAGGACCAGCAGCATCTCACGATCGCGCAGCGTGTCGAGCAGCGCGGCCATCGGCGCGCGCGCGCCCGGTTCGACGCCGAGCCCGTCGACGACGTACGTGCGGAGCAGCTCCGCATTGACGAGCGGCGCGAGCTCGACCCACGACACGCTGTCGGCGAACCGCTGTGACGCGCGCGCGGCGACCTCGCTCGCGAGCCGCGTCTTCCCGCTCCCACCGGCGCCGGTGAGGGTAAGGAGGCGCGTGGTCTCGAGGAGTTTGCACACAGCCGCAACGTCTTCTTCGCGGCCGAGCAAGGGGGTAAGGGGGCGGGGTACTGCGGACATGCCGGGAGGGAATTTACGGGGCGGTGAGGTGGTTGGTGAGACTACGTTCTCGGCCCGCCGCCGTGAGGTAGACTGACGGCGGCGGTGAGTTCTCGGCGGCGCTTCGCGCCGGTGAGCGGGCGTATTCTGTTGCGGGCTCACCGCCGGCGCAGCCGGCGCCGAGAACGTAGTTCGTTGTCCAGGCGCGAGACGGACGTTCGTCCCCGCCCAGTGACGACCGGCGGCCTCGCCCCCCGCTTAACCCCGGATTTCCGGCAACAACATGCGTGGAACTCCCGGGTACCTGCGATCATGCAGAACACTCATGGCAGGACCCAGCTACTCGGACGGGCAGTTCTGGTCGCGCTGCTCGTTGCGCCGCTCGTTTCAGCGAGCGCGCAGATCCGACGGGACGATCGCGACCGCCCTTCCACCAGCAACGCGGTGCTCATCGAATCGCGGGATCGCGACGACGAGGACGAATGGCTGCGGGCCGACGAGGATGACGATCGCCGGGATCGGGACCGCGACCGGGACCGCGACCTGGAGCGCGTTCGCCGCCGCGACGAGGAACGCCGGCTGTTCAGCTGGCGCGGCGTCGTGGACGACGACATGCGCGTCTACATTCGCGCCGGCAACGTCCAGTCACATGTCGCCAGCGGCAGCACCACGCGCCGCGGCCCGCGCGTGGACCGGGACCGTGCCCTTCCCCGCCGCGCTGGCATTTTGCGCGTGCAGCTGGTGGACGGTCGCGGACGCGCGCACGTGATCCAGCAGCCCAGCGCGCGCAACAACTACACGGCGATCGTGCGCGTGAAGGACGCCGGCCGCGGCGCCGACGACTATCGGTTCGTCGCGTACTTCGATCCCGTGGACCGGTACGATCGGGACGACATTCGGTACGGCGGCGAGGCACGGTCGGGTGATCGCATGATGCGCTGGACCGGCACCGTCGATCGCGACATCCGCATCACGATGCGGGGCGGCAGCGCCGACTACAGCGTCGCCTCGGGCGCCTATCCCCGCTCGGTGCAGGCGAACGTGCTGCATGCCCTGCCACGCCGCGACGGGTATCTGGAGGTGTTCCTGCGCCAGGGCCGCGGCACCGTGCAGGTCATCCAGCAGCCGACGCGCTACAACAACTGGACGGCGATTGTGCGAGTGCTCGATACGCCGGGCAGTTTTGGATACTACGATTTTGATGTGATCTGGAGATAAAAGCATTCTCGGTCCCGCGTCGACAAGGAATGATGCGACGCGGGCGCCGAGAACGCTTTTTAGGGACGCGTGAGCCTTGTCTCTATCCGCTTGAGATGCTCCGCCACGCACTGGCTGACCGTGCCGGTACGGAGATCCGCAGCCAGGCGGGCCGCTCTCCGCGCAGCCGGGTAGTCGCCCAGCTGCTCGCGAAGCTCGGCGACACGCGCCAGCAGCGTCACTCGATGCATTGGCTGGAGATTGTGCGCCACCGACTCGAGCTCGTCGACCAGCGTCCTGATCTCGGCGGGATCCACCCGCCCTGATGCTGTTCTGAGATTCAGCTCCGGCGTGATCGCACTGAACGCGAGGAGCGCGCGCGCAACCGCCGACTCGGCGTGCGGCGACCTGGGATGCTTCCGCAGGAAGGGCTCGAGCTGCATCCAGAGCGCGCTCACCTGGCACGGCACCCATCCCTCGCACTCGCCGCCTACCGGGAGGAAGGTCTCCTCCCACGCGGCGTCGTCCGCGTGCTTGCTCCGCGGGAAGCGACGTCGCATCTCGATGAAGTGCCAGCCAGTGTACAACCATTCGCCGGCAATCTCGTTGTAGAAGTACTCCTCGGAGTGTGCTCTCGCGTACTGCTCGTCCGGATAGTAGCGGGCCTTCAGCCGTCCGAGCGCCAGCAGCACCGCCGGCATGGACGTCTCGGGCGCCGTCTTGAGTCGCCGCTCCAGCGCGTCCATGTCCGCGCGCGCGGGCGATGTCTCAGGGCTCGCCCATCGGGCGCGCTCCAGCGTGGTGTCCGCCGGCACGCATGACTTGACCGCTGGTTCTCTCTGGGCGCCGGC
>JBOHTL010000363.1:0-7783 GCA_050733735.1 Gemmatimonadaceae bacterium | reverse complement strand
CCCACCAGGTGGTCGTGGAGAACCTGCGCGCGCAGGGGTTCGTGCGAGTCCATGCCGACGGCGCCACCTACCATCTCGAGGATCTGGTCGGCGGTGTCACCGATCTGACGCGCGCCAAGCTGCTGCTCGTGATTGTGGATCGTCTGACCGCCGATGAGTCCACGCGCGGCCGGCTCGCCGACGCGGTCAGCTCGGCGTTTCGGGAGGGTGACGGCGACTGCGCCATTCTGTTCGAGGAAGCACTCGCCACTCCCCACTCCCCACTGCCGTCTCGCATCTGGCGTTTCACCGAACGGTTCGAGTGCCCCAACGACGGCACACGCGCGCCCAGCCCCACACCACAGCTGTTCTCGTTCAACAGCCCGCGCGGCGCCTGCGGCGAGTGCAACGGCTTCGGAGCCATCCTCGAGTACGACGAAGCACTCATCGTCCCGAATGCGGAGCGGTCGCTCCGCGACGGCGCGATCGATCCATGGACGATGCCGCGCTATGAGAACAAGCGGCGTGCCCTCGCTGAATTCGCCAAGCGGGAGCGCATCCCCATGGACGTGCCGTGGTCGCGCCTGTCGAGCAGTGCGCGCGAGCGCCTGCTCCACGGACGCGCGCGCGCCTACAAGGGGATCTTCCCTTTTTTGAAGGATCTCGAAGAAAAGCGCTACAAGCAGTACATCCGCGTTTTCCTGCGGCGCTACCAGTCGGCCAAGGTGTGTCCGACCTGTGGCGGATCGAAGCTCCAGCCCGACGCGCTTCAGGTCCGTATCGCGGGCGTCCACATCGCGCAGGTCGCGGAGCTTCCCGTCGACCAGCTCGTCGAGTGGATCGACACCGTGCGGCTCACCGAGTTCGAGCAGGGCGTCGCTGGACATCTGCTCCAGGAAGCCCGCGGCCGGGTGCAGTTCCTCTGCGATGTTGGCTTGAACTATCTGTCGCTCAACCGCGCCACCCGAACGCTGTCGGGCGGAGAGGCGCAGCGCATCGGGCTCGCCAACTCGCTCGGTGCGCAGCTGGTCGATACGCTGTACGTGCTCGACGAGCCGTCGATCGGACTGCATCCGCGCGACATGTCGCGCTTGCTGCGGCTGCTGCGGCGCCTGCGCGACAGCGGAAACACCGTCATCGTGGTCGAACATGATCCCGAGGCCATCCGCGCCGCCGACCACATGATCGAGCTCGGGCCCGGAGCGGGAGAACGGGGTGGCCGCGTGGTGTTTGCGGGTGCACTCGCCAACGCGGCGGACAGTCCACTGACGGGACAGTATCTCACCGGGGCGCGCTCGATTCCTCTGCCGAAGACGCGCCGCAAGCTCGGCCCGCGCTGGTTGACGCTGACAGGAGCGCGCGAGCACAACCTCAAGGGAATCGACATCAAGATCCCGTTGACCACCGTCACGGCGATCACTGGCGTTTCCGGGTCCGGCAAGAGTACCCTCGTTTACGACGTGTTGCTCCGCGCGCTCGAGACTCGCCTGCACGGCGAGCACTCCGCCAAGCAGCATCTCGGCGAACGCGTCGGCGCCTTCGAGGAGATCTCCGGCTTCGAGGCACTCGACGACGTGGTGTGCATCGACCAGAGCCCGATCGGCAAGTCGCCGCGCTCGAATCCCGTGACGTATGTGAAGGCGTTCGACGATCTGCGTCGCTTGTTCGCCGACGCTCCGCTCTCGCGCCAGCGGCGCTACACCCCCGGCACCTTCAGCTTCAACGTCGCCGGCGGGCGCTGCGACAAGTGCGAAGGCGCCGGGTACCTCGAGATCGAGATGGTGTTCATGGCCGACGTCTTCGTGCCATGCGACGAGTGCGGTGGCAAGCGCTTCCGGCAGGATGTCCTCGAGGTAACGGTCGCCGGGCGCAACATTCATCAGGTGCTCGAGCTCACCGTCGACGAAGCGATTCGCGCCTTTCCCCGCGAGGAGAAACTCGGTCAGGCACTCTGGCAGTTGCAGCAGGTTGGACTCGGCTACCTCCGGCTCGGCCAGCCGGCGACGACCCTCTCGGGCGGAGAAGCGCAGCGGCTGAAGATCGCGCGCGAGCTTGCGACGGCCGGACGCAAAAGCGGCCGGAAGTTGTATCTCATGGATGAGCCCACCACGGGACTTCACCTCGAGGACATCCGGAAGCTCGCCGACGTCTTCGACCGCCTGGTGGATGCTGGCCATACGCTCGTGCTGATCGAGCACAATCTCGACGTCATCAAGCTCGCTGATTACGTGATCGATCTCGGGCCCGAGGCAGGAGATCGAGGGGGCCAGATCGTCGCGGAAGGACGGCCGGAGGAAGTCGCGGCCGTGGACCAATCGCACACCGGGCGCTGGCTTCAGACCGTGCTTCCCGCTAATTTTGGAAGTTCGGTAGTTCCGATCCCCAGTAGCTCAGCTGGTCAGAGCATCCGACTGTTAATCGGAGGGTCGTAGGTTCAAATCCTACCTGGGGAGCTTCCTTCCTGTCTGTCCAAATAGAGAAATAGAAATTCGCGACCGCTGACGCTGTCGCGAATTTTTTTTGGTTCATCACGGAATTTCGGGAAGCTTCGTCGCGGCTTCGACTGGCGGTATCGCGGGTTCCGCGATCTACAGTTGATCTCGGAAAAAGCCGGGAACACCGGATGAGGCGGAGTGGTGCGTGAACGCGATTGTGAAGTGCGAGACAAAGCCAATGGTTGTTCCGCCGTTCACAAACACGCCGGGGTTACGCCGTTATCCGCCGTGACCCGCGGTTTCCGCCGCATCCGAAATCCACCTGTAGGTATTGACAGGGAACACCGCCAGTCGAAGACGCCGGGATCTTATTCCCGATATTCCGCGAAGAACCCTTTTTTTGTCACACCTCGGAAGGCAGGCCACGGCCCTGCCTTGCAGCGCCCGGTTCAAACCATACATTCCTGTTGGCCGTCTAAAGGAACATGGCTGCCGAGGCGCCGTCCACCCAGCGTACCGAAGTGCTCCAGGGCACGCTCGAGATGCTCGCTCTCAAGCTGCTGACTGCGGAACCCATGCACGGATGGGGGTTGTCGGTCAAGCTGCGTGAGATCTCGCGAGACGTTCTCGACGTCAACCAGGGATCGCTCTACCCGGCGCTGCAGCGCATGCTGCGGCGCGGCTGGATTCGCGCCGAGTGGCGCACGAGCGACAACAATCGCCGCGCGCGCTATTACGCCATCACCCGCGAAGGGCGGAAGCAGCTCAACGCCGAGATCGACGAGTGGGAGCGCTCATCGGGTGCCGTCAATCGCGTGCTGCGATACGCCTTCCAAGGGGGATGAGATGGCCTGGTACCACGAAATCGCCTCGTCATTGGCCGCGCTGATCGGTGGCCGGCGTCGCGAACGCGAGCTGGACGAGGAGGTGCGGTTCCATATCGAAATGGAGACGCGGCGCAACATCGAGCTGGGACTTTCCGATACCGAGGCGAGACGTCGCGCGTTGGTGCAGTTCGGTGGCGTCGAGCGCCACAAGGACGACGTGCGCACCGAGCGCGGAACGAGATGGCTCGATGACGGATGGAGCGACGCTCGCTTCGCGGCTCGCTCGCTGCGTCGCCGCTCCGGCTTCACCGCCGTTGCGACCATCACACTCGCACTGGGGATTGGGGCAACCGCGACGCTGTTTGGCGTCGTGAAACGCGTCCTCCTCACGCCGCTCCCCTATGCCGATCCCGAAGGCGTCGCCGTGGTGTGGAGCGCCTGGAAGGGGTTCGACCAGACCTGGCTCTCGTACGACGAATGGGAAGGCTGGCGCGCGCGCATCCCGGCCTTCGCCGATATCGGACTGTTCTCTCATGGAGCGGCGACGTTCGACGGTGATTCACCTGAGCGGGTCCGCGTCGCCAGCGTTCACGCGAACGTCTTCCCGATTCTCGGCGTGAAACCGATGATCGGACGCGGATTCACCGCCGAGGAAGATCGACCGGGCGGACCGCGTGTCGTCGTGCTCGGCTACGGGCTGTGGCAGCGCCGCTACGGCGCCGATCCCTCCGTGGTCGGACGTCAGGTCCAGATCTCCGGGGAGGCGGCGACCGTCATCGGTGTCATGCCCGCCGAATTCCGACTTCCGTTGGACTTCGGTGCCGGCGGCCGCACCCAGGCGTGGTTTCCTCTCGCGACGGACGCCGCGCAGAACGGCGCCGTGCCCGGCCCCGAGTTTCCGAAGAGCGGCGCGAGCCACGGCTACTACTCCGTTGCCCGGCTCGCACCCGGCGCAACCGCAGGCATCGCGAACGCGCAGCTTCGATCGCTCGTCACGGAGCTGGAAGAATGGGGCTACATGGCCGGCGTCGGCTTCCGCGCGTATGCGGTGCCGGTACAGGAGCAGATCACCGGGAACGTGCGGCCGGTGCTTCTGGTTGTCTTCGGCGCAGTGGTCTTCGTGATGCTCATCGCCTGCGCCAATGTCGCCGGATTGCTGCTGGTGCGCGGTGAATCGCGCCGCCGCGAGTTCGCCGTGCGCGTCGCGCTTGGCGCCGGTTCGCGGCGCCTGACGCGCATGCTCATCGCCGAGAGCGCCGTGCTGGCAGCGCTGGGTGGAGCATTGGGCATTGGCCTGGCCTGGCTCGGCGTTCGGCTCGTGCGCGCGAGCGCCCCACTCGGGCTGCCTCGCGTCGCCGACACGACACTCGACTGGGGAGTGCTCGCTTTCGCGCTCGTGACTGCAGTGTGCGCCGCGGTGCTTGCGGGAACGCTGCCGGCGTTTCAGGCGAGGCACGTCGCTCCGGCGGGAGAGCTGCACGAAGGCGGACGCAGCGTAACGTCGGGACGCGCGCAATTACGGTGGCGGCAATCGCTGGTGGCAATCGAAGTGGCCCTCGCGGTCGTGCTGGTGATCGGCGCTGGTTTGATGATCCGTAGCGTCCGCCATCTGCTCGCGATCGACCCCGGCTTCCGTTCCGATGGTGTGCTGACGATGCGTCTTTCGACGCCGTCGACTTGGTACCCGGATTCGCTTCGTGTGACGGCTTTCTGGGACGAGGTGCAGCGTCGCGTCGCCACCCTGCCCGGCGTGACGCACGTCGGCGCCGTGCGCTTGCTGCCGTTGGCGACCGAGATGGGCGATTGGGGCCTTCAGGTCGAGGGATACACGCCGCCGCCGAACCAGGGTACGCCCGGCGACTGGCAGATCGTGACACCCGGCTACTTCGAAGCCATGGGCCTCACGATCCGGGACGGACGCGCGTTCGACGCGCGCGATGACATGCGTGCTCCGTTGGCGATGATCGTGAACCGGACGTTCGCGACGCGGTACCTCGAGGGCCGTCAGGCGCTGGGCGCTCGGGTGCGGATCTTCGGAAGCGACAGCGGCGAGGTGTACACCATTGTCGGTGTCGTCGAAGACGTCCGACACAACGCGCTGGTCGGCCAGGTGAAGCCTGAATTCTATGCATCGCTCGCCCAGTTCGCGCGCGCGCCGGGAAGCACGCGGCGAACCATGAGTCTCGTCGTGCGCACGGATCGCGATCCGGCGGCCCTCGCGGCGCCGGTGCGCGCCGTCATCAGGGACATCGATCCGCGGCTCCCCATCTCCGAGTTGCGTACCATGCGCGACATTGTCAATTCGGCGATCGCTGGACAGCGGTTTGCGATGGAAGCGCTCGGGCTGTTCGGCGTCCTCGCGCTCGTGCTGTCGGCGATCGGAATCTTCGGAATCGTTTCACAGGTCGTGGCTTCGCGGTCGCACGAGTTTGGCATCCGCGCCGCGCTGGGCGCCACGCCGCGCGATCTGCTCGCCTTGAGCCTGCGTACCGGGATTCGACAGGCACTGGTGGGTCTTGCGCTCGGGATTGCCGTGGCCCTCATGTCGACGCGCGCGCTGACGGGCATGCTTCAAGGCGTGACGCCGACGGATCCCTGGACCTTCGGCGCCGTAGTGCTGGTTACGGGCCTTGTAGCCGTGGCCGCGAGTGTCGGGCCGGCGCGACGAGCTGGCCGAACAGATCCGGCTCGTGCGCTTGGCGGCACGTAGATTCGCAGCGTCGCGAGAAGCGGGAATTCTATATTTGATCTCACCGCACCGCCTCATCGCCATGACGAAACGTTCCAGCGCCCGCGCCGGGTCCGCACCGAAGTCCGGTTCGAGTGAATCTCGAGCCGGTTCAGCACCACTCGTGGGGATCGTGATGGGCAGCAAGTCCGACATGAAACACATGACGGCCGCCGCCGAGATATTGCGCACCCTCGATGTGCCGCATGAAGTCCGAATCGTTTCGGCGCATCGAACGCCGGACCGGATGTTCGAGTATGCGTCGGGTGCCGAATCGCGCGGCCTGGAGGTCATCATCGCCGCCGCGGGCGGCGCCGCGCATCTGCCGGGCATGATCGCGTCGAAGACGGTGCTGCCCGTGCTCGGCGTTCCCATTCCCGCGACGTCGCTCAACGGACTCGACGCGCTGTTGTCCATCGTGCAGATGCCGCGCGGTGTACCTGTGGGAACGCTCGCCATTGGGGAGCCGGGGGCGGCGAACGCCGCCCTGCTCGCGACCGCGATCGTGTCACGCGGTCGTCCGGAGCTTCGCGAGCGTCTGCGCGCCTGGCGCGCGGAGCGGACCGCCGAGGTGCTCGAACAGCGCGACGTGCCGACCACCGTCGAATCGTGACGCGGTGAGAGCAACCCGGCATCGCGGACCGATCGCTCCCGGCGGTGTGATCGGCATCCTCGGCGGCGGTCAGCTCGGTCGCATGACGGCGCTGGCGGCGCGGTCCATGGGCTATCGCATCCATGTGCTCGATCCCGATGCCGAATGCTCCGCGGCGCCGGTGGCCGATCGCGTCATCGCGGCGCGCTTCGACGACGTGGATGCCGCGCGCGATCTGGCGCGTCATTCGAACGTCGTCACACTGGAGATCGAACAGATCGCGACGGCCGCGCTGGAGGCAGCGGAGATTCACGCGCCCGTTCGACCGGGGGTGGGTGTCATCGCGATCATCCAGGACCGCGCGAGACAGAAGGAGTGGCTTCGCGAGAGCGGCTTTCCGCTCGGCGACTACGTCATCGTGCGCAGCGCAGCGGAGGTGGCGTCCGCCGTATCACGGATGGGGGGAGGAGAGACCTTCGTGAAGTCGGTCCACGGCGGCTACGACGGCCGCAGCCAGGTGCGATTGCGCGACGCAGGGCAGGCGCAGGACGCCTGGAAATCACTCGGTGAGCGCATCAGCGTCGCCGAGCGCGGTCTGGAGCTGGCGGGCGAGCTGTCGGTCATGGTCGCGCGCCGCCCGAGCGGCGAGGTGCGTGTATATCCCGCCGCGCTGAATCATCATGAGCGACAGATTCTCGCGTGGTCGGTCATTCCGGCGCCGCTCGACCAGGGGCTGCTGCGCCGGGCATCCGAGCTGGGGCGCGAGATCGCCGAGCGCATCGGACTGGAAGGCATTCTTGGCATCGAGCTCTTTCTCACGACCAGCGGCGACATTCTCGTGAACGAGCTGGCGCCGCGGCCGCACAACTCGTATCACGCCAGCGAGCGTGGTTGCGTCACTGGCCAGTTCGAGCAGATCACGCGGGCCGTGTGCGATCTGCCCCTGGGCGACGTGAGCGTCGTCCGCCCCGCCGCGATCGTGAATCTCTTCGGCGATCTGTGGGCGAATGGCGGGGATCCGGCGTTCGAAAAGGCGTTGGAGAATCCGGTCGTGCGTCTGCATCTGTATGGAAAGCGCGGCGCGCGTCCCGGCAGGAAAATGGGGCACCTGTCCGCCATCGGCGGCTCCACGATGGATGCCCTGGAGGCGGCGCGCGCCGCGGCGCGACGGATCGGCGCGAACACCGAGCCCGTTCCCGACACGTTGCGCCCCTTTCTGTCC
>JBOHTL010000362.1:0-3433 GCA_050733735.1 Gemmatimonadaceae bacterium | reverse complement strand
GAAGATGTCCGCGTGCGCTTCGAGCTGATCGAAATCGATCAGGTGGCCTTCGACGCGCGGGGCGGTCGCCTCGCCGAGTCGGCGCCGCGTGACGACGACGATGCGCTCGAACGTGCGATCATCAACGAGCAGCTCGAGGCAGTGCCGGCCGACGAGGCCGGTGGCGCCGAGAAGGGCGACGGAGGGCAAGAAAGGATTGAAGGTTTGAGGGTTTAAGGTTTGAAGGTTAGCGTCGCGGCTTTCAATCCTTCAATCCTTCAATCTTTCAAACCTTCCGCCTTCTCAGCCAGCCGCCGTTTCGCCTCCGAGCAGCGTCAGCACTTCGCCCGTGATGTAGCTCGAGTCGGCGCTCGACGCGAAGAAGACGAAGGCGGGGGCGACTTCTTCCGGCTGCGCGGGTCGCTTCATCGGCTGGTCGGCGCCGAACTCCTTGACGTCCTTCGCATCCTGATCCGAGGGATTGAGCGGCGTCCACACTGGACCCGGCGCCACGCAGTTCACGCGGATCCCTTTCTCCACGAGACTTTGCGCCAGCGATTTCGTGAAGGCGTGGATCGCGCCTTTGGTCGACGAGTAGTCGAGCAGCTCCTTGCTCCCTTCCAGGCCGGTGATCGAACCGGTATTGACGATGGCCGCGCCCTTCTTCAGGTGCGGCAGGGCCGCCTTCGTGACCCGGAAGTACGCGTAGATGTTGGTGCGGAAGGTGTGATCCCACTGCTCGTCGGTGACGTCGTCGAGCGACTCCTGGTGCTGCTGATATGCCGCATTGTTCACGAGAATGTCGAGCTTCCCGAACTCCTGCAGCGTGCGCTCCACGATGTGCGAGCAGAAATCGGCATCCGTGAGATCGCCTTCGAGCAGCAGGCATCGGCGCCCTTCCGCTTCCACCGCCTCAACGGTCTCTTCCGCGTCACGCCGTTCCTGCCGGAGATACGTGATGGCGATGTCGGCACCTTCCCGCGCATACAGCACGGCAACCGCGCGGCCGATCCCCGAATCGCCGCCGGTGATCAGCGCCGTCTTTCCCGCGAGCTTTCCCGCGGCGCGGTAGTGCGGCGCGAGGTACTGCGGGCGCGGCTTCAGCGCATGTTCGCGCCCCGGCTTCTTCTGATGCTGTGCGGGAAGCGGGTTTCGGGGGTACTGGCGGATCCTGCGCTCCGGCGTCGCTGCGCCGGTCGTGGCACGCGCGCGCTTTTTCGCCGACTTGCGGGGCATGACGTTCCTCGCTGGAGAGCTCGCGGCTGCGTCGTGCAAGGCCCGGACCTCGTCCCTCGGCGATGGCAGCGGGCACCGCGTCGCAGTACTTTCGCGGCGACGAGGATTTCATGGCCGATACCACGAACGCGATCAAGCTGTATCTGCTCGGAGGGCTCGAGCTGGCTGGCGCCGTCGATCCGACGCTCGCGCACCGGCTGCTGGCCCAGCCGAAGCTGACGGCATTGCTGGCATTCCTGGCGTTGTCTCCCGAACAGCGCCCCCAGCGCCGCGATCGCATCGTGGGGCTGCTCTGGCCCGAGCTGGATCAGGGACACGCCCGCACCGCGCTGCGAAAAGGGGTGCACGCGATCCGTTCCGCGCTGGGTTCGGAGGCCCTGTGGAACCGGGGGGACGAAGAGATCGGGCTGGCAATGCCGCCAGTCTGGTGTGACGCCGTCGAATCGCGCGCGGCGGCGGACGCGGGACGCATGCTGCGCGTCCACGAGCTCTACAAGGGCGAGCTGCTCGAGGGCTTCCATCTGCCGGGATGCGGCGAGTTCCAGCACTGGATCGACATCGAGCGCAGCGAAGCCAGGGAACGCGCGGCGGCCGCGGCGTGGGGACTCGCCTGCATCTTCGAGCGCGACCAGCGGTTCACGGACGCCGGCATGATGGCGAAGCGCGCGGTGCGATATTCCTCGGACGACGAGCGTGTGCTGCGCCGCACCATGACCATGCTGCAGCGCATTGGCGACCACGCGGGCGCGCTCAAGCTGTTCGACGAGTTCGCGGCGCGCATGCGCAGCGAGCTGAACGCCGACCCGTCCCCTGAAACGATGAAGCTGGTGAGCCTGCTGCGATCGTCCACCGGCTCCGAGACGCTTCAGGCAGGGGACTAGCGGCGCCATAGTGGGCCTCACTACGTACGTGATGCCCGACACACGGACATCGACATGAGCATGGCTGAAATCGACGCCCTCCTGCAGGAGAATCGAAAGTTTCAGCCGCCGGCGGAGTTTCGCCGCGCGGCCGTCATCAACGATCCGGCGGTGTACGAGCGCGCGGCGCGGGACTATGAAGCGTTCTGGGCACAACAGGCATCGGAGCTCCACTGGTTCAAGCCGTGGAAGACCGTGTGCGAGTGGAAACCACCTCACGCGAAGTGGTTCGTGGGCGGCAAGCTCAACGTGTCCTACAATTGCATCGACCGGCACATCGAGACGCCGCGCCGTAACAAGGCCGCGCTGATCTTCGAGGGCGAGCCCGGCGACCGGCGCACGCTGACGTACTGGGACCTCTACATCGAGGTCCAGAAGTTCGCCAACGTCATGAAGAAGCTCGGCGTCACGCGAGGCGACCGCGTGGCGATCTATCTGCCGCTGATTCCGGAAGCGGCCATCGCGATGCTCGCGTGCACGCGAATCGGCGCGATTCATTCGGTCGTGTTCGGGGGATTCTCGCCGGAGTCGCTCCGCGATCGCATCAACGACTCGGAGTGCAAGCTGGTCATCACCGCCGACGGCGGCTATCGCCGCGGACAGATGATCCCGCTCAAGCGCAACACGGACAAGGCGCTGGAAGCGTGTCCATCGATCGAGAACGTGGTCGTGGTGCGGCGCCGGCCGGGGGGCGCCGACGAGGCGTTCGCCGAAATGCAGGAGGGACGCGACCACTGGTGGCACCGGCTGATGCAGCATGCGGACGCGCGCTGCGAAGCCGAGCAGATGGACGCGGAGGACGTGCTCTACATCCTGTATACGTCGGGCACGACGGGCAAGCCGAAGGGCATCGTGCACACTACGGGCGGGTATCTCGCGGGCGTCACCTACACGACGAAAGCCGTCTTCGACCTCAGGGACGAAGACGTCTTCTGGTGTACCGCCGACATCGGTTGGGTGACCGGCCATTCGTACGTGGTCTATGGACCTCTGGCGAGCGGCGCGACGGTCGTCATCTACGAAGGCGCACCCGACTGGCCGGACAAGGATCGCTTCTGGGAGCTGTGCGACCGGCACGGCGTGACCGTGTTCTACACGGCGCCGACGGCGATCCGGGCCTGCATGAAGTGGGGTGTGGAGGAGCCGTACAAGCACGATCTCTCGAAGCTGCGGCTGCTGGGGACCGTGGGTGAGCCGATCAACCCGAAGGCGTGGCTCTGGTACTGGAAGGTGATCGGCGGCGAGCGCTGCCCGGTCGTCGACACGTGGTGGCAGACCGAGACGGGCCACATCATGAT
>JBOHTL010000361.1:0-4176 GCA_050733735.1 Gemmatimonadaceae bacterium | reverse complement strand
GCCCTGGGCAGTGAGCGCCAGCGAAGTCCGTGAGGAGGCGGCGGTCAATGCCCCTCCAGATGAGAGCGCGCGGAACGTCGCGCCCGCGGACCTCACGCGCGTGTACGAGGATGACCGTATTCGGGTGTCCTGGTACGCAGGGCGATGCATCCACAGCGGCGCGTGCATCCGCGCGCTGCCGGCGGCATTCAACCCCAGGAACCGCCCTTGGGTGAACCTGACAGCAGGAGACGCGGACGCCGTCGCCGCCGCTGTCGAACGCTGTCCCACGGGTGCGCTGGAATACGTGCGGCTCGACGGCGGTCCCCAGGAGGGTGCGGTGGAACATCCGATAGTCGTGCCGGTTCGAAACGGACCACTCTTCGTCCGCGGTGCCGTCGAGGTGAAGGACGAGCAGGGCAGGCTGATCCGCCGCGGCACGCGGGTCGCCTTGTGTCGCTGCGGCCGGTCCGCTCATCTACCCTTCTGCGACAACACCCACCGCGCCATCGGATTTCGGACCGACCGATCGTGATTCGTGTCACCGCTGCGCTGCCTTGACGCACCGTACTTTGTAATGTAAAGTACTCTGTACAGCCCATTCGGAGCGTCCGTGTGACGAAGCGCCTGATCGCCATTGCCTTCATTTACGTCGTGACCAGCGTCGGCTGGATGATCCTCGGCACCACGATCTTCGAGCGGTCCAAATCGTCGGATCGGCGGCTGCGCGGCCGGGTCTCGTCGACCTGGGGAACGGCACAGTCCCAGCAGGCGCCCACGGCATTCGTCGAGAAGGTCGAAACACGGGTTGTGGCCCCGGTCCGGCGACCAGCGTCGGCGCCAGGGACGACCACAACCGACGTCCCGGATCGCACGGCGCCGGCCAGCATGGAAATCGTCCGGACACGCGTCCCCATCGCGCTCGAGCAGACGCGCGCCAACGTCGCGTTCGATCTCGAGCATCGCCAGAAGGGGCTCCTGTGGTATCCCACGTACGGCGTCAGCTTCGAGGGGACGTATCGGTTCCGCAATACGTCCGATGCCGACTCCGTCACCATCGAGTTCCGCCTTCCGGCGGCGCAGGCGGTCTACGACGATCTTCGCGTGACCATCAATGGCTCGCCCGCAGCGTACCGTCCCGAGAACCAGGCGATCCTCACGAGTGCGCGCGTTGCGCGCGGGGATGCGTTCGTCCTCGGCGTCGCCTACAAGTCGCAGGGGCTCGACGAATGGCGCTACGCCCTCGGCAACGACGTCACCGAGGTGCGCGACTTCCACCTGGTGATGCGCACCAACTTCGGCGATGTCGATTTCCCGGAAAGCACGCTCTCACCGACCGCCAAGACCGAGATCGACGGTGGGTGGCAACTGCAGTGGCGATACGCCAATCTGCTGTCCGGATTCCAGATCGGGATGGACATGCCGCAGAAGCTGCAGCCCGGCCCGCTCGCCGGGCGGATCGCGTACTTCGCGCCCGTGTCGCTGCTGTTCTTCTTCGCGCTCATGTTCATCATCGTCACGATACGCCGGATCGATCTGCATCCCATGAACTACGCCTTTCTGGCGGCGGCGTTTTTTGCATTCCATCTGTTGCTCGCGTATCTCGCGGATCACATCTCGATCCACCTCGCATTTGCCATCGCCTCCGTCGTGTCCATCGCGTTGGTCGTCAGCTATCTCCGGCTCGCCGTGGGACACGCGTTCGCCTTCCGCGAGGCCGCGATCGCGCAATTCATCTATCTCGTCCTCTTCTCGTACGCGTTCTTCTTCGAGGGCTTCACCGGACTGGCGATCACGATAGGATCGGTGATCACGCTCTTCGCGGCGATGCAGCTCACGGGGCGTGTGCGATGGAGTGAGATATTCGCGGGTACGCCCCGGACAACGTACAATTTGGGAATCATTCCTCCCGGAGGCGCGATGAAAAAGAAATCGCCGCGCGGCATTCCCGACTTCTCGTCGAAGGGACCCAAGTCCGCGTTCCTGCAGAATCGCAATGCCCAGCAACAGGAAAAACCGCCGAAGACCACGAACGTCACTCCCAACGTGAAGCCGCAGGCCACCTCGGCCAAATCCGGACGTCGCGGCTCATAGTCGGTCGCGCGTCCGCACGTCGCGATGTATGTTCGCCCGGTCCAGTGGCCAGGTAGCAACTCCATGCGAGCGGTCCGCCTTCTCACCTTCATAACGCTGTGCGCGTCGATCGCCGGCGCGCAGCACACCGACAGTGCTTCCACGACGACCGGACGTGGGAGCATCAGCGGCGTCGTCATCGACAGCGTTGCGGACCGTCCGCTCACGGGCGCCACGGTGCAGCTCATCGTGTTCGACCAGGCGACGATGTTTACGCGTACCACGCTGTCGGACTCGCTCGGACGCTACACGATCGACCGACTGCCGGACGGACACTACGTCCTCGGATTCGTCCACCCGATGCTGGACTCCCTCGGCCTCGAGTCGCCGGCGCGTGAAGTCTTCATCCGCGGCGCCGTGCCGCAGCGCGTCGATCTCGCGATTCCGTCACCGGAGCGGCTCCGCTGGGCCGTGTGTGGTGGTCCGAATCCCACGCAGCCGCAGGCGATGGTCGTTGGATTCGCGCGCGACGCGAGGGACGGGAGCCTGGCTGCCGGGGTCACGATCGCCGGCGAGTGGAACGAGCTCACCTTCACGTCGAGTGGCATTACCCGGAGTGCCCCGCGACTGGTCGCGGTGACTGCCGACAACGGATGGTTTGCGCTCTGTGGAGTGCCGAGCTCGGGGCTCATCACGCTGACGGCGAATCGCGGCGGCGACAGCTCGGGGGTCGTGGAGGTTCAAATTCCTCCGACCGGCTTTCTCCGGCGCGCGATGTACATCGCCTCGGCGCCAATCGTCGGCGGAGCGGCGGTTGGGTTACAGGGGAACGCAGGCAACGCTCCGCGTCCGCAACGGAGGGGCCACGTTCGTCTCGAGGGAACGGTGCGTCGTCTTGCCACAGGCGAGCCGATTGCCGGAGCGCAGGTATCGATCGCCGAAGGGCCGATGACGCTGACGGACGAACAGGGTCGATGGATGCTCTCCAACGCGCCCCCCGGCACTCGGATGCTCGAGGTGCGCGCGGTCGGGCTGTATCCCGAACGCGTGCCGGTGGACGTCGTGACCGGCGCTGCGCCCGTCGCCGTCGCCATGAAGACCTTCCAGGCGGTATTGGAGACGATCAATGTGCGCGCGGGGCGCCTGGTGGATCATCGGACCTTCGAGGGCCGTCGCCGGATAGGCGGCGGGCGCTTCATCCAGGGGAGCGAGATCGAGCGCTTTCGCGTGGAGAACCTGAGCGAAATCCTTCGCATGCAGCCGGGCGTTCGCCTCGAGCGCGATTCACTCGGCGCGCCTCAGCTCTACCTGCGCGGCGTGGATGGCATCGACTGTCTTCCCGACCTGTACATCGACGGGATCCACGTGTTCATGACGACCGCGGGTGATCTCGATCAATTCGTGCGCCCTGGGCGGGTGCGCGGCATCGAGATCTACGCGGCATCGACGGCGCCGCCGCAGTTCATGCGGGCGCATGGAGGCTGCGGCAGCATCGTCATCTGGACGAAGTAGCGCTTAGAGAATGCCGACGCTGCGGACGCGATAATCCACGTTGTCGCCGATCCACTTCCAGAGCGTCGCCTGCTGCTCCGGCGGCAGACCACCGACGTGATGCTTGTGCCAGGTGTTCATCACTTCGTCGTCCACGGTCCAGATGCGCACGCGATGGCGCGGCACCTTGCGCTCCCAGTTCACCGCCACGGTGGGCCGTGGAAAAAGCACGCGGAGTGTCACGCTCTTCGAGAGATATTCGATGTCCGACAAGTCGATCGCCTTGTACCCACCGAGACTGTCTCCAGGCACCTTCATGTCTGGAACGCCGTCGGTGAAGAGCACGACGTCGATCGGCGACAGCACCAGGCCCTGCCGCTTCACCAGCGTTGCCACGCGATCGAAGAACGGATTGAAGTCCGTGTAGCCGTCGCGCGACGGGTACTCGCGGCGCAGATATTCCGCGATCTGTTCCACGCTCAGCCCCTGGAATGTGTGAATCGGCTGGAACGACTTCGTCTCCTGCGGCCGTTCGCCCCCGATGGAACCGACGAAGAGCGCCGTGGGCTTCTTGAGACTACCGAGGCCGTTGAGGCGCGCGTAGATGTAGTTCGCCGCGAAGTCGATCGAGCT
>JBOHTL010000360.1:0-2853 GCA_050733735.1 Gemmatimonadaceae bacterium | reverse complement strand
CACCAATGCGGTCGCTTTAGTGCGCGATGGTCGTTTGGTCCTGATTCCGCCTTTTCTTGCCATTAGTGCCTCCTGATGATCGCTCGCGTTCGGCGCGGTTGGAGCACGCTAGCTGAAGTCCGTTCTCTCTCCGTTCCCTGAGCGTCCGCGAGCGCCTCCCTCGACATCGTCAGGCGCTGGTCCTTTGCTTCGCCTCACCAAGCACTGCGGAGGGGCGCGATGATCCCGATACTCTAGCCGCGATCCCCTATGGAATTCCAGGTCTGCGGTGAACGGCAGCGAGGCGCACACGTTCCAGCCAACGCGCAGCGTCTCCCCCGACGCAAGCGCGCTGTCCCCAAAGGCCTCCCGCATTCCTCAGGCTTTTGGCGCGTACGCTGCCTTCAGGTGAGCGTTTATAGCAAAGCTGCAATGCGCGCTTTGTTGTCCCTTCAATTGCGCACTTGATCCAGTACAGATTCCCACTCTGCTATAAGGTCGCGCCGGGCGATCTATTCCGGGGCGAAGGCTGGAAATGCAACGCCTCGATGCTTGCGCCGGCGACATCTTCCTCCGACCGCAGGATGAAGACGTGCTCGAATTACTCGCGCTCCAGGTTGCGCGGCCACGGAACGCAATGGAACGATGACGTGACTGCGCCCCAGCGGCGGCATCGTGCAGCGTGCCGAGTTGCCCTCAGTCCCCCACGCCGAGCATCTTATGGCCATGCCCGCCCTTTCACGGCATCGCTGGACCGCAGCCGACGTTCGCGCGCTCATGGACGACGCCCGTTCCCGTCACTGGCCTCGTTACGAGTTGCTCGATGGCGAGCTGCTTGTGACGCCGGCACCCGAACCGCGCCATCAGGTGATCGTCGGCGAACTCTTCGTGCCTCTCAAGCGCTACACAGACGACGAGCGGCTGGGTATCACTTTCACGTCGCCCGCGGACATCGAGCTTTTCCCGGAGTCCATCACACAGCCGGACGTGTTCGTGGTCCCAAACGATACCATCCCGGCGATCGAACCGATGGGCTGGCACCACGTGCGCCGGTTGTTGCTGGCCATCGAGGTACTCTCGCCCTCGTCTCTCCACCAGGACCGGGTGACGAAACGCGACTTTTATCTCGCTCATCGCGTGGAGCAGTACTGGGTGGTGGACCCGGACGCCCGAGTCTTCGAGCGCTGGACTCCGGAACAGGAGCGCCCCGATATCGTAAGGAATCAGCTCACTTGGGCGCCCGAGGGAAGCAGGTCTCCGTTCATTCTCGACGTGCGCGACTTCTTCGAGGTTCGCTGCCGGTTTCCACGCTGGAGCTGATACCCGCGTCATTCCTGGCCCGCAAACAAGCCTCGCGAGCAACCGTGAACGCCAATACGACCAATGTCGTGTCACTCGGGAGCGGAGGATTCGCGCGTCCAGGAATTCTGGATCGCACCTTCTAAACATCGAACACTCCACTCTCTGCTACATCGTGCTCGGCCGTGATGGACGAAGGCGACACCACCGATGCGGAACGATTGTTCAAGTGGTTCGAGGCGGAGTGGGCGCTGGACGGCTATCGCCCGGCCCGTCGTCTCCTCGCCGACATCGCGACCCGCGACCCGCGACCGCTCGCGCGGAGCCGCAGTCAGCGGCGCGCAGTAAAGAAACCCGGGGGAGCGGGCCGGGTCAGTTTGCCAGCGTGTCGATCTCCTTGTTCCGCAACAGACGGCCGTCGGCCGTGACGAGCGTGAGACCATGCACCTGCGCCGTCGCGGCCAGGAATCGATCTGCAGGATCGGCGTGCGGCAGTTCCACCTCGCGGCTGTGCAGCGCCACGTCGTGCGTCAGGGGCGCTTCACGCGCCGGCGTGGCGCGCAGCATCTCCTCGACCCAGGCGCGGGCGTCAGCGGCCACCACGATGCGTCCGCGCTCGGCGAGCAGCATTGCCTCCCAGACGCTGATCGGTGAGAGCCAGATCTCGTTGGCCGGCGCGACCAGCTCTCGTGCGACGCGACGCGACAGACGCTCGGGCTCCACGAGGCTCCAGATCCAGATATGCGTATCCAGCAGGAGCTTCATGACCCCAACGCTTCCCAGTCGCCGGGCTTTCCGATTGGCGCCACGATATCGCCCCGCACGCGGACGGAATCCCGCAGCGCGCCCAGCCAGTCGCGACCCATCGTCGCCGCCGACGGGGGAATCACCTCCGCAACGGGCTCCCCCCGCTTGGTCACCACGATCGACCGGCCCGTGCGCCGGACGCGCTCGAGCAGGGCCAGGCTCTTGGCCTTGAACTCGGAGATCGGGATGCGTTCCGGGTCACGTTTGGGCATCTTCCAAGATACTATGGTCAGAAACTATGGTCAATCCAACAAAATGCACATCGAGGGGAGACCGAACCTTGCATGACCTGTATGTTACAGCATGCTTGGAGCGGTGGTCGGTGACTTTGTCGGTTCGGTGCACGCATTCGACGCGCCGAAGTCGATGCTGACGGGAAACCGAAGGACGAGATGCGAAGTCGTTTGATGCTGGTCTCCCCCCGGCGGGAGGTATGATGGTCGACGACATGGGAACATTCCGAACGGACGTGCAGCTCGAGAACCCGGCGTCACCCGGTGCACGGGAGCTCGTGAGCGGGGTTCTCGTTGACACGGGCGCCGAGCTGTCCTGCTTTCCCGCGCCCGTGCTCGAGGCCCTGGGAGTGGCGCGACAGAAACACGTTCGCTTCCGTCACGCCGACGGCTCGGTGTTCGAGCGCTGGACGGGCGACGCCATCCTGTACGCCGCGGGCACCCGGACCGTGGACGAGGTCATCTTCGGCGAACCCGAGGACATCGTGCTGCTGGGTACCCGGTCGCTGGAGGGGCTGAATCGTCGCGTGGATCC
>JBOHTL010000359.1:0-4413 GCA_050733735.1 Gemmatimonadaceae bacterium | reverse complement strand
GCCGAGAACACACGGCGCGCGTATCTTGCCAGTGCACGCGCGCCGGCCGAGAACGTTTTTAAGGCCGAATCCCAGCACCAACGGCCGGCACCTGCGGAGTGCCGAGCACAGGCTCCGTCCGCCGTTGCCGCGGCCAGACTTCGTCCGCTGTGTTCCCGTCGTACAGCCGTCCGTTTTTCATGACCTGTGAGATCGTGTTGGTGTTGCGGACGTTCTGCAGCGGGTTCTGATCCAGGATCACGAAGTCGGCGAGCTTGCCCGCTTCCAGAGAGCCGACGTCCTGATGCAGGCCAATCGCCTCGGCGCCGTGAATCGTCGCCGCGCGGAGCACCTCCATTGGCGTCATGCCGCCCATGCTCAGCGACCACATCTCCCAGTGGTAGCCAAGTCCCTGGAGCTGGCCGTGGCTGCCCACGCCGACGCGGCCGCCGGCGCGAACGATGTCCGTGGCGCCTTTCGCGATCTCGTCGAAGATGTGCTCGTCGGGCGCATACCAGCCCGCGGCGTTGCCACCGCCGAACTGTCCGCGCACGCGGCGACGCGATTTGCCAGCGAGCTCCTCGTACGGCGTGAAGCGGCGCAGCTTGGGATCACCGTACGGGTTCTCGGTCGCGTACCAGTAGTTCTCACCGAAGGGACCGTTGTACGACACGAGCAGCGTCGGCGTGTACGCGATTCCCGTCTGCGCAAAGAGTGCGACGACGTCCTTGTAGAACGGGAAGACCGGGATGGAGTGTTCCTGTCCCGGATAGCCGTCGATCGCCATCGTCATGTCGTAGCGCGTGTCGAGCGCGCCTTCGGTGGTCGGCATGATTTCCTGCTCTCGCGCAGCCATTAGAATCCACTGACGCTGCTGGCGGTTGCCGCCAACGTACATCTTCAGAGTCTTCGTGTCGTAGTACTCGCTGTATCGACGCATGACGCGGCGCGCGTGCTCGAGATCGCGCAGATCCTCGCCGGCCGCGGGGACGTACACCTGTGAGAAGAGACCTGGCCCGGTGGAGTAGACACGGGGACCGATGGCGGTGCCGGCGGTGACGGCGTCTTCGTAGGAGAGCACGTCGGTCGTGCCGGTCTGCGGATCGCGCGTCGTCGTCACTCCGTAGACGAGGTTCGCGAGATACGACCAGGGCTGCGTGTGAATGCCCTGGTTGAGCCGCAGGTGCGCGTGCGTGTCGACAAAACCCGGCACGATCGTCTTGCCGCTCACGTCGAAGACGCGCGCGCCAGCAGGCGCCTGCACCGACGCAACCGGACCCACTGCCACGATGCGGTTGTTGCGCACGAGAATGGCGCCGTTCTCGATCACTTCCTCGCCGCGCATCGACACGATTCGCGCGCCGCGGAAGAGCGCGGTGCCGTCCGGGATGTCGCGCTGGGCGCGGACCGTGATCTTCGTCTCGACCGGCTGATAGCGATTGCGTTGGGAAGCCGGCCCCTGTGTGCGGCGTGTCGTGTCGGCGCGCGCGGTGGTATCCGTTCGCGCGGTGGTATCGCCACGCGCCCGAGCGGAATCGGCGCGAGCACGAGCGACAGCGTCGATCGAATCGTCCACCTGGCGCGCGCGCGTCAGATCGTAGACGAAGTGCGAGCTGCCGATGGACCAGTGCACGTAGCGGCCGTCAGAGCGCCACTCCGGAAACTGTCCGCCGACGTCGGTCAGCCGGCGCACCGGCAGCTCGGCGCTCGCTGGATTCGAGAGGTTGATGGTGGGCGCGGCGCCGACGACGATGAGCGGCATTACGTACAGATCGTTGGCGATCTGCACGAGCACCTGATCGCCGGCCGGCGAGAGCCGCGCAAGCGCGGCGTTGGTGGCCTGCTGCGCTTCCGGCCCGCGCGGGCCGGTGATGCGGAGGTGCGTCTGCTCGTCCGTGCCGTCCCAGCGCAAGGAGACAAGCCCCGCGGCGCCGCCGTACAGGAAGATCCGCGACGTGTCGCGCCGCGAGAAATGCGCCCCGCTGCGGCCCTGCGTCGGGGCGATGACCGTCGCGGGTCCGCCGCCCGCCGGGACCCAGATGAGCTCCGACGGTCCCTGGTTACCACCGCTCTCGCGGAGCGACTGCGCGGAGGCGCGCTGCATCACGACGCGATTGCCGTCGGGGGAGAACGCGGGCTGCGTGTACAGCGCGCTCGCCTGCGTGAGCTGCACTGGGCGTCCGCCGGACGCGCGCACCTTGTAGGTGTGTCCGCCCTGACGCGTCCACGTCACGAACGCGATCCACTGGCCGTCCGGCGACCAGGCGGGCTGGGCGTCGTTCCCCTCGCCGGCGCCGAGCCGGCGCGGCGTCCCATTCGGGAAATCCATGACGTACAGCCGGTCCATGGCGACGAAGGCGAGCTGGCGACCGTCCGGCGACGGCACTGCGTCGCGGATCTGCTGGACGGTGAACTCAGTCGAATCCGGAATGCGATAGGTGAACGCGAGCTGTGGCCCGATGTCGAGCTGCGTGCGTACGCGGAACGGGATGTTCATCGCGGCGCTGCCGTCCACCGGCACGCGCCAGATCTTCCCGCCGTACGACACGATCACCGCGCGCGAGTCGGGCGTGAACGAGTATCCCGGAAGCACATCGAGCGACGCGACCGACTCCTGCTCGTCGCGCTGCACCGGATAGGCGAGCCAGCGTTCCTCGCTCGATTGAAGATCTCGAATGCGCAGCCCGGTCTGCGACTCGTAGCGCGAGCCGTACACGAGCCAGCGGCCGTTCGGAGAGAGCGCGGGACGGAAGGCGCCGCCGAGCATGTTGGCGCGCGTCTCGCGGCGTCCGGTCTTCCGATCGAGCGTGACCAGCTGCCACTGCGGGAAGCCGGCGTTGTATTCCCACGAGCCTTCGCGCTGGTTGAACCAGATGTAGCGTTCGTCGTCACCGAACGCCGCGCCCATCAGGTTGAGCGGATCGGCGCCGGCCAGCGGCTGTGGATCGCGCACGAGCTGTACGCCGCTGCCACCGTCGCGGTGAAACATCCATGGCTTCGACGGTCCGATCGGCGAGCCCGCGCGGGAAGCGACGATGTACTGGCCGTCGGGCGTCCATTCGGGCGAGCGATAGCGATGGTTGCGTCCCCGCGTCACCTGCTTCGTTTGCTTCGACTGTACCTCGATGATCCAGAGATTGTCGGCGCCGTCGCGGTCTGACGTGAAGACGATGTTCCGCCCGTCAGGAGAGAAGCGCGGCTGCGCGTCGTATGCCATCCCGGTCGTGAGCGGCGTCGCGCTTCCCCCGGCGATCGGCAGCGTGTACAGGTCGCCGAGCAGGTCGAAGACGATGGTCTGGCCGTCCGGGCTGACGTCGAGCGAGATCCAGGTGCCCTCGTCGGTGTCGAGGCTGATGGAGCGGGCGGGCTTGAGGGGCAGCTCCTGGCGGGCGTTCGTCGCAGGCGTCTGTTGAGCGAACAGACTAAGGGAAGAGCATGCGAGAAGCAGGAGAACGCGGGGGAGCATGGGGGATGGGAGACGGGAAAAATGAGGGGGAACTGGGAACTGGACGAGGGAACGGTCTTGGATCTGGGAGTCTATTCGTTGGCCGGGCCGCGGCCAGTGGGCGATATTTGTCGGCCATGCATCTGACATATCGGAAGACGTGCAGGGTTTGCGGCTCGACGGCGCTCAAGCCCGTGATCAGCCTCGGCGAGCAGCATCTGCAGGGCTCCTTCCTGAAGCCCGGAAAGGAGATTCCGCCGCTGCGGAAGATCGACTGCTCGCTCGTGCGCTGCGATCCGTCGAGCGACGAGCAGGCGTGCGGGCTGCTCCAGATGCAGAAATCGGTGCCGCCATCGGTACTCTACTCGGCGTACTGGTACCGCTCGGGGACGAACCAGACGATGCGGAACCATCTCGCGGGGATCGCGACGACCGCCGCCGGGATGGTGGACGAGAAGAAGGCTGTGGTGCTCGACATCGGCGCGAACGACGGCACGCTGCTCAAGTCGTATCCGAAAGGCTTTCGCAAATTCGCGATCGATCCCTCAGACATCGTGCTCGAGATCCAGGACGAGGACATCACGGTCGTCAACGATCTCTTTCCCTCGCCGGAGCTGGATCGCGAGCTCGAGGACACGAAGATCGACATCGTGACGTCGATCGCGATGTTCTACGATCTCGAGGATCCCGTCGCCTTCGCGCAGTCCATCGAGCGATATCTCGCGCCGGAAGGGCTCTGGATCGTGGAGATGTCGTACATGCCCAAGATGCTCGAGATGAACTCCTACGACACGATCTGTCACGAGCATCTGGAGTACTACAGCTTCACCGTGATCGAGAAGATCATGGCCCAGGCGGACCTGAAGATCGTCCGAATGGGCCAGAACGACATCAATGGCGGCAGCCTCCGCTGCTACGTCGCCCAGGCGGCCTCGCTCGCCCACAAGCGCGACACGTGGCAATCCGAGATACGGCAGATGCGCCAGGAG
>JBOHTL010000358.1:0-4189 GCA_050733735.1 Gemmatimonadaceae bacterium | reverse complement strand
ATGACCGTCGCGATGGGAAGCTTGCGGACGGGCGCCACCACGAGCTGAACGTCATTGGAAAGACGCCGGCGCTCGAATCTGGGAAAGTGGTACGGCCGCGGCGGCAGCGGCGACGGTCGCCTGGTTTTGCTCTTCTTCGAGCGGGTCCCTCCTCCTCCGGGTTTTGCGGGAGCGCTCACACCGCCCCCATTGCGCTCATGGCGCCCGACTTTCGCGGAGGCCTCGTGGGACGCGGGACGAAGACGAGGCTCGCGCGGTTATTCTCGCCGAGCCGGGTCCGCACGAAGGCGTTGACGTCCGCGGCCGTGACGGTGCGATACCGGTCCACCTGCGAGTTGATCAGCGAGGGATCGCCGAAGTACGTGGCGAACATCGAGAGGCGGTCCGCGCGCTCGCTCGCCGACTGCAGCGCCGTGATGTAATCCGTCTGAATCAGCGTCACGGCGCGAGCCACTTCGTCGTCGGTGACGCCGTGCGCCAGGAGCTGATCGACCTCGCGCGCGACTTCCTGCTCCAGCTGCTCGGCGGATACGCCCGGGCGCCCGGTCACGTCGAGGACGAGCACGTCGCTGCCCTTGGTGAGGTCGTACGTGAACGCATGCGCGTCGGCGGCCACCTGACGGTCGCGCACCAGCGTCTTGTACAGCCGGCTTCCTTTTTTCATCCCGAGAATCGCGGCGCATACGCTCGCCGCGTAGAACTGCTCGCTGCCGAAGACGGGTGAGAGGAACGACAGGAAGAGCCGCGGCAGCATGACGTTGTCCGGCACGACTTCGCGCTTCCACGCGCCGAAGACGTCGGGCATCGTCGCGTCCTTCATCGGGGGACGTCCGTTGCCCTGCGGGATCGAACCGAAGTGCTTCTCGACCCAGCCGCGCACCTGATCGCGCTCGAAGTCGCCGGCGATGGTCAGCACGGCGTTGTCGGGGCGATACCAGGTCTCGAAGAAGCTGCGTACGTCGTCGAGACTTGCCGCATCGAGATCTGCCATCGATCCGATCAGGGAATGATGGAAGGGGTGTTCGGGCGGGAAACACAGCGCCGGCAGCTTCTCCCACCAGGTGCCGTACGGCTGGTTGTCCATGGACCAGCGCCGCTCGTTCTTCACCACGTCGCGCTGGGTGTCGAGCGTCTGCTGCGTCATGGCGGGGAGCAGCTTCCCCATGCGATTGGCTTCGAGCCAGAGGGCCATCTCGAGCTGGTTCGACGGCACCGTCTCGAAGTAGTTCGTGCGTTCCAGCCAGGTGGACCCGTTGAGCGTGCCGCCGGCGCGCTGAATGAGCTCGAAGTGCTCGTTGGAGCCGACGTCCTCGCTCCCCTGGAAGAGCATGTGCTCGAACAGGTGCGCGAACCCCGTGCGACCCTCGCGCTCGTTCGCGGAGCCCACATGGTACCAGAGATTTACGGCGGCAATCGGCGCCGTTTCATCCTGGGACAGCGTGACAAACAGTCCGTTCGGCAGCCGAAAGGTTTCGATGGAAACTTGCATCAGGTCTAAATTGAACCGGGCGCGGGACAATGGACAACGGACGAGGTGGTCGGCGTGCTGACGATTGTAGCCATTGCCATCGTAGTCGCCCTCGTCTGGGTCACCATCACCACCGTGTGGCTCTGGCGTCATCAGGAGCGCGTCGTCTTCCAGCCCCCATCGGTGTGGGCCGACGCGCCCGCACCCGCGCGACGCGTAACGTTCCGTGCCGCCGACGGCCACGAGCTCTTCGGATATCTGCTGACGCCGCGTTCCGGAGCTGCATCAGCAACCGTCACGATTGCTTTCCACGGGAACGCGGACCTCGCGGCATGGACTGTTCCGTGGGCGCGCGAAGTCGCGGATCTCACCGGCTCGGCGGTGCTGATTCCCGAGTATCGCGGGTATGCCGGAATACCAGGTTCGCCAACGTACGAGAGCGCATCGGCAGACGCTCAGGGTGTCGTCAGGTACGCGCTCGATTCGTTGCGCCCCGCCGATATCGTTCTGTTCGGTCACTCACTCGGCAGCGCGGTCGCGACCGAAGTCGCGTTGTACATGCAGGAGACGCTCGGCATCCGGCCTCGAGCGCTCGTGCTCCAGTCGCCGTTCACATCGGCGATGGAAATGGCGGCGCGCATGCTCGTTCCGCCGATTCCGTGGCTCTGGAAACGGATCTCGCGAGTGCACTACGACACGCGCACCCTCGTCGCGCGTCTCGACATTCCCGTATCGGTCGCGCATGGCACGCGCGATCTCAATATTCCCTCACGTATGGGAGTGCAGGTTTTTCGATCGGCGCAGCGCCCCGGTGAGCTTCTGCTGGTGCGGAGCGCCGGACACAACGACGTCGCGGACGTCGGCGGCGAGCGCTATTGGCAATGGATTGTGACTGCTATCGGCGATCGGTGAACTCGAAGAAGAACGCGACCGGCGCCTTCCAGGATTCGTGCAGCGTGTAGCGCCAGAACTCGCCGCGATTGCGCGAGATGGGGCTCGTCCGCGTCGGAGATGTTCTCGGTTCCAGACCGTATCGTCTTGCGAGAATAGCGAGGCGAAACATGTGGAAGGGATCGGACACCAGAATCACTTCGCGCCGGTCCTTCGTCATCATCGCCGCGACGTTACGGAGCGTTTCGCTCGTCGAACGGCTCTTCCCTTCGGTGAGAATCGCCTTCGCCGGTACTCCCTTGGAGATCGCGTACCGTCGTTCGACTGCCGCCTCCGTCGTGGTGTCGCCTTCGCCGCGGCCACCGGTCATGACGAGCACCGGCGCCAGCCCCTGCCGCCACAACTGGATCGCGTGATCGACGCGCGCGCGCAGCACGGGTGACGGCTTTCCATCGTACTGCGCGGCGCCGAGCACGACGATCGCGTGCGCCGGACGCTTGGTGTCGCGCCGCTCGTACACGATGACCATCAGCAGCGACAGCAGCCACAGAAGGACCAACGTCGCACATGCTGCTTTCACGAGCCGCCAACCGACCGGCCGTGATCGGCGCGGCGTCGGCTCACTGCGAGGTGAGGACATCCGACCGGAAATTAGCGAACGTCGTGGACGGGACACCGGCTGGTGCCATCCCAGTCCCCTCGTCATTCCGCGAGCGTGAGGAGCGCGAGCCAGAGGACGTCGAATGCCGGTCGCGCGGGGCGCTCGGGCTCGAGCGCGCTGCCGAGCGCCAGTCCGTCGGTGAACGCGACGACCGTATCGGCCACCAGCTCCGCTGGAACGCGAAGTTGCAGACCGAGGCGTTCGAAGACACAAGCGATCTGGGTGCTCGTCAGCTCGCGCCGTTCCGTGGCGAAACGCCGGCACACCGAACGCACGCGCTCGCTGTCGCATTCGGCGAGCGCCAGGAGAATGCGCAGATCGCCCGCGTTCAGCTCGGCGTCCAATGAGCTCCAGTACGCGTCGAGCACGTGCTCATCGGTGCTGTCCGAGCCCTCGACCGCCCTGCGTGTTCGCGCGAGCACGAAGCCGCCGGCTCTCTCGGCAAGCGCCACCAGGAGAGAATCCTTGTCGTGGAAGTGGTAGTGGACGAGCGCTTTGCTGACCTGGGCCGCCGATGCGACGTCGCCCATGCTCAGTTCGGCCGTGCCGCCGCGCGCGACGAGGCCGCGTGCGGCCGCGAGGATGCGGTCTGTTGCTGCCACACGTGTTGTCGTCGGCGACGGCGCCGTCAAAACTTCACCTCGTCTCCGGGGGCGGGGATCTGAACCTCATAGTCGCGCCGGGACAACTGGCTCGCCAGCGCTTCCTGGCTCGGCGGCTCTCCGTGCACGAGACACACCGGCGGTTTGCGCGAGCCGTCACCCGCGGCAACCGCGTCGATCCACCGGTTCAGCTCCTGCCGGTCCGCGTGCGCGCTGTACCCGTTCAGCACTTCGACGCGCGCGCGCAACGGCAGCTCGTCGCCGAGAACCTTGATCATCGGCTGACGCTCCACGATGCGGCGGCCGAGGGTGTGCTCAGCCTGGAAGCCGACGATGAGAATCGTGTTGCGCGGGTCCGTTGCGCCGTTCGCCACGTGATGCAGGATGCGTCCCGCCTCCATCATGCCGCTCGCCGCAATGATGATCATCGGCCCGCGCTGAACGTTGAGCGCCTTGGACTCGGCGACGTCGCGCGTGTAGTGCACGAGGTCGAACCGGAACAGGTCCTGAACGGTCTGCACCAGCGTCTCGGTGCGGTCGAAGACCTCGGGATGCATCCCGAAGACC
>JBOHTL010000357.1:0-10018 GCA_050733735.1 Gemmatimonadaceae bacterium | reverse complement strand
CTGCTTTTTCGGTACGCCACGCCGCTCGATGCGATAGATCGGCTGGGGCATATGCGGTTGGATCGCGGTCATGCGCGCGCTCCCCCGCCATCGTAGATGCCGAGGCGGTGAATCGCGCTTTCGATCGCGCTGTAGGCCGTCTGGCCCAGTCCACAGATCGACGCGTCCTTCATGGCGGCGCCGACTTCGTGGAGCAGCGCGATCTCACCCGTCACGCCGCCGCGAGCCTTTGCCGACTGGATGCGGTGCAGCGACTCCTCCTGCCGGACGGTGCCGACGCGGCACGGCACGCACTGCCCGCACGATTCGTCGCGGAAGAACGCCGCGATGCGCAGCAGGATGTCGGGCAGGTCCACGGAATCATCGATCACGAGAAACACGCCCGATCCGAGCGTCGCCTTCGCCGCGCGGGTGTCTTCGAAGGTGAGCCGCATCTCCAGCTCGTCGGGACGAATGAAGACGCCTGCCGCGCCGCCAAGCAGCACGGTGACGAGCGTGCGTCCGGGAAGAGTACCGCCGGCCATCTGGAGCAGATCCTTCGCGGTGATCCCGAATGGCGCCTCATACAATCCCGGCTTCTGCACGCAGCCGCTGACGCAGAAGAGCCGTGGCCCCGTCGATTGCTCCGTGCCGATCTTCGCGTACTCCGCGCCGCCCATCAGCAGAATGTGCGGCACATTGATCAATGTCTCGACGTTGTTGACCACGGTCGGCTTGCCAAACAGGCCCACCTGCACGGGGAAGGGGGGCTTGTTCCTCGGCTCGCCGCGGAGCCCTTCTATGGAGTTGAAGAGCGCGGTCTCCTCGCCGCAGATGTAGGCGCCGGCGCCTCGCCGCAGCTCGATGTCGAAGTGCACACCGCGGCCCATGATGTTCTGCCCGAGAAGACCGTGCGAGCGTGCCTGCTGCAGCGCGTTCGCCATGCGCTCGAGCGCCAGGGGATATTCGCCGCGGATGTACAGGTAACCATGCTCGCACCCCGTGGCGACTCCGGCGATCGTCATCGACTCCACGAGCGCGAAGGGATCCTCCTCCATGAGGATGCGATCCTTGAACGTGCCGGGCTCGGATTCGTCGGCGTTGCAGACCAGGTAATGCGGACGCGCGAGCTGTTTCGCCACCGCGTCCCACTTTCTCCCGGTGGGGAAGGCCGCGCCACCACGCCCCATGAGCTTCGACGTCGTGACTTCGGCGATCACCGCTTCAGGCCCGATGTCCAGCGCCCGCGCGAGTGCCGCGTACCCCTGCGACGCGCGGTACGCATCGATGCTCGTTGGATCGACGCGGCCGACGCGACGCAGCAGCATGGACTTCTCGACCTCTCCATGCACAGCGACGTATGGCGCACGCCCACCAGCGCGCGGAGCGCGCTGCCGAGAACCGGAGGTCAGCGAGCGCGCCATGGCATCGTTGCGCGCAGCTGAACTCACCGGCGTCGCATCATCGTTTGTCGACGCCGGGCCGAGAACGCTCTTCTCGGCGGGGCCGAGAACGCCTTCCGACAAGAGCTCGAGCCGCAAATCGCCAATCAGTTCTTCGCGTGGCGCGGCACCGAACTGTTGCACGAGCATCGCCGGCGCCTGATCGCACATGCCGAGGCACGGTGACCGCACCCACGCGACGTCGCCGACCTCCACGCGCGAACCGTTCGGCGCGTGATGTTCGGGGCCCAGCGCGTCGATGATCTTCGGGATCAGCGCGTCAGCCCCTCGGCACTTGCACGCGATGTCGTCGCAGACATGGATGACGTTGCGCGGCCGGGGCGTGGTGGAGAACAGCGCGTAGAAGGTGGCCACGCCCCATGCGTCGGCTGGAGCCACGGTGAGGCGCGCGCAGATGTAGTTGAGCGCGCCCTCGCTGATCCATCCCACGCGATCCTGGGACGCGCGCAGCGCGGGGAGAAGCAGGTGTCGCCGGCCGCGTGCCTCGTGCCCGCCGAACGCCACATGAGTATCCCGTTTCGGATCGCGCGCCCCACCGTCCCAGCCCGACGCGGGAGGTCCGAGCAATGCGTCGATGGCGTCGCGCTCTTCCGCGGTCGGAGCGGCCTCGTGGAGCTTGAGATCCATCAGTCTCCGGCGAGGGCGACACGGTCGGCATCGCGCGAACGCATGTGCGGCTCGTCCGCGCGCTTCACTTTCTGCACGCGCACCGCGCACGCTTTGAACTCCGCGGTCCCCGACTGCGGATCGAACTCGTCGATGGTCAGCAGGTTGGTCGCCGCCTGGTCGGGGAAGTGCAGGGTCATGAACACCAGACCAGGTTTGAGCGCGAAATCAACGCGAGCGGGGACTCGCAGCGCGCCGCGACGCGACGCAATCTCCACCAGATCACCGGACTCGATGCCGAGGCGTTCGGCGTCCTCCGGCGCGATGTCCACACTCTCCCCGCGGTGCAGCGGCGAGACATAGCTGCCCGACTGGACGCCGGTGTTGTAGCTCTCGAGACGCCGCCCCGTGGTGAGCACGAACGGGTATTCGTCGTCCGGCTGCTCGACGGGCGGCTCGTGTTCGACGGCATGGAATTGGGCCAGCGTGCCGGGCTGGTCGCTCCAGAGACGCGCATGGAGGAACTGTTGTCCCGGATGGGCTTCGTCCGCGCAAGGCCACTGCAGCCCGTTGCACGCCTCGAGACGCGCGTAGCTCATCCCGGCGAACATCGGCGCGAGCGAGCGCATCTCGTTCCAGGCGTCTTCGGGCGACGGATCGCCGAAGTCCTTCCCTCCGCCCATGCGCGTCGCGATCTGAGAGATGATCCAGATGTCATCGCGCGCGTCGAAGGGCGGCGGGATCGCCCGGCGACATCGCTGCACGCGGCGCTCGCTGTTGGTGACGGTCCCTTCCGCCTCGCACCAGCTCGCGGTCGCGGGAAGCACGACGTTCGCGAGCTGCGCGGTCTTCGTCATGAAGATGTCCTGCACGACGAGGTGATCGAGCCCGTTGAGGAGGCGTTGGACGCGATGCAGGTCGGCATCCGACTGTGCCGGGTTTTCGCCGATCACGTACAGGCCGGTGAGCGCTCCCTGTCCCATGGCGATCAGCATTTCCGTGAGGTTCCAGCCGTGCGTCGGCTGGAGCTTCACCCCCCACGCGCGCTCGAATTTCGCTCGAATCTCGTCGTTCCGGTTGTCCTGGAATCCGGCGAGCCGGTTCGGGATCGCGCCCATGTCGCCGCCACCCTGGACGTTGTTCTGTCCGCGGAGTGGATTCAGTCCGCAGCCGTAGCGGCCCACTTTGCCGGTGAGCAGCGCGAGGTTGATGAGCGAGAAGACGTTGTCGACTGCGTTGTGGTGCTCGGTGATGCCGAGTGTCCAGCAGATGATCGCGCGATCGGCCTTCGCATACGCCAGCGCCGTTTCGCGAATCGCGTCGGCGGGGACGCCGGTCTCGCGTTCCGCAAATTCGAGCGTGTACTTCTCGACGCACGCGCGATACTTCTCGAAATCCGACGTCGCGCGGCGAATGAACTCGCCGTTGGCGAGTCCCTCGTGGATGATGACGCGACCCATCGCGTTGGCGAGCGCGATGTCGCTTCCGACGCGCAGGCCCAGCCAGGTGTCCGCCCACGCGGCGGACGAGGTGCGACGCGGGTCCATCACGTAGAGACGCGCGCCATTCCGCACGCCCTTGAGGACGTGATGGAAGAAGATTGGATGCGCGTCGCGCGCGTTCGAGCCCCAGAGGAAGATGACGTCCGTCTCTTCCAC
This sequence comes from Gemmatimonadaceae bacterium, assembly GCA_050733735.1. GTDB lineage: Bacteria > Gemmatimonadota > Gemmatimonadetes > Gemmatimonadales > Gemmatimonadaceae > DASPMP01. The sequence goes on along the minus strand of JBOHTL010000357.1, from coordinate 6,312 downwards.
TTCCTGATAGGAGCTCGTCCCGCCTCCCGCCCCGAAGACCGTCGCCAGACCGACGACGCTGGGTGCGTGTCAGGTTCGGTTACAGCTGTCGACGTTGTTGTTGCCGAACGCCACCCGGGCCAGCTTGCCGGCCAGGTAATTCACCTCGTTGGTCGCCTTGGAGCAGCTGAAAATGCCGAGGGAATTCGGACCGCGTGTCTCGAGATTGCGACGGAATCCCGCGGCGGCCACGTCGAGCGCTTCGTCCCATGTGGCCTCGCGGAACCCGCCGTTGTCCCGGATCAGCGGTGTGGTCAGGCGAGCGTACGACCCTGCGACGTCAGAAGTACGCGGCATTGCCGATCTCCTTGTTACCGCTGAGGATAGGCAGACAGGCGACGCTTGGGCAAGGTGCGAGTCACGCCAGTTCCGTCCACACTTCCCGCGACAATTGAACGCCCGTCGGGAAGTGGCTCGCGAAGTCGGCTCTCTTCGCGGCGGTATGATCGCGCAGATAGCGTTCGAGATCCCCTTCGCTGGGCGCCAGATAGCGAGCCCGGTACCTGCCCGCTGCCGCTCGTTCGAGCACGGCTTCGACGAAGCAGCCGGTGGACAGGACGTCGGCGAGATGTTTCGACGTCATGTACTCCTCGTACTGCGCCGTCAGCGCCGGATCGACGATGGCCGTGACTTCGTACGTGATCATTGGCATGGGTGTTAGGTAATAGGTGCTGGGTGTTGGTTCATAGGTGCAGATCAGTGGTCGTTGACAGGCACCAACCCATCACCCATCAGCCATCACCATCACCCATCACCCATCACCATTCAGATAATGGCCGCAGATCGCGATCTCGATAATGCGCGCGCCCTGGCTCGTGTGCTCGATACAGCGATCGGCATCCCGGGGACGAAGCTTCGCGTCGGGCTCGATGCGCTCCTCGGTCTGATCCCCGGCGCGGGCGACGCAGTGAGCGCCGCGCTGTCGGGCTACATCGTTCTGGCGGCGGCGCGCGCCGGCGCATCCCGCCCGGTGCTGCTGCGGATGATCGGCAACGTCGTCTTCGATACCGTCGTGGGCTCGATCCCGATCCTAGGCGACCTGTTCGACGTCGCGTTCCGCGCCAACAGCAGAAACGTCGCGCTGCTCGAGCGGCTGGCGGCGGACCCGATAACGGTCGACCGCAGCAGTCGTCGTGTCGGCGTCATCATGGTCGTGATTCTCGTGCTCGTCCTGCTCGGGATCGTGACTCTCGGCGTGCTCCTCGCGCGGCTGATCTGGAATCTGCTGGCGTCGCTCTAGCGTTTGCGACGTGCGCTCTTCCGAGCGCCTTTCCGAGCGCCTCTCTTCGCGCTTGTACGAACGACTTTACGTCCGCCCTTACGTCCGCTCTTACGTCCGCTCTTACGTCCGCCTTTACGTCCGCCTTTGCGTCCGCCTTTACGTCCGCCTTTACGTCCGCCTTTTGCCGTTGCGATCGGATTCTGATGCAGAGCAAACGCTGCTCCCTGCGGATCCATGATCACCGCGACGATGTCGCCGCCAGGAACCTCCATCGGTCCGCTCACCACCTGGCCGCCGCGCTTTTGCGCGAGGTCCGCGGCCTTTTTCACGTCCTTCACGTGGACGTAGCACGTCCAGAAAGGACGCAGGTCTTCCATACGACCGCCGCCCTTGAACATCCCGCCGTACTGCGCCGTCCCCCTGCCGAACATCTGGTACAGGCCGACGTCGGGACCCATGTCGAAGGACGCTGTCTTGTTCCATCCAAACATCCCGCGATAGAATTCGAACGCGCTATCGAGGTCGGTCGTGAGCAGCTCGTGCCAGACGAAGCGACCGAGCCGGCGGATTCCATCGAATCCCTCTGACGGATCGACGGATCGATAGATCGCGAACGATGCTCCCTGCGGATCCGCGAGCACGGCAAATCTTCCGGTCCCAGGAATGTCGTGCGGACCGAACATGACTCGTCCACCGAGCCTCGTGGCCTGGTCGGCAGCAGCGTTCACGTCGTCGACGCTGATGTACGGCAGCCAGTGGCTCGGCATGGCACGCTCGAGCTGCTCGGGCGTGAGCTGCACGACACCGCCGAGCGGGACCTTCTCGGCCGTCCACATCGTGTACTGCATTTTGTCGAATTCGTCGGTGCCCCAGCCGGTAACTGCGGGATAGAACTCGCGGGCCGAGCTGGAGTCCGACGTCATCAGCTCGTACCACACGAACTGGCCAGACATTGTCGCGGGGATGGAAAGGTGAGCCCGCGGGCCCGCTCCCCTCATCGGGTGCGAGCCGCGCGGACCTTCAAGACTACGCGAAGCTGACCAACCGTCCAGTGCGGGGGTGCTTACAGGCGCGATTCGGGGTCGGGATGGTCCGTGTCGCTTGCGTCACGGCGACGAACTACGGTCTCCTCGACGATGGGCCGGCGTTCGACGACGCGCTCGGACGACGAATCCGCGTAGCGCACGTCGCGCGCGTCGAGGCGCGACGCTTCCTCGTCACGCGTATGGTCGTCGCTCTCCGCGTCGTCAGAATCGCTCCCCTGCATATCCGAGGAATCGGCCCGCACGACGCGACGCGCGCGATCCAGCTCGACCACACGCAGCGGTATGCTGGCGTGCCGGTCTGTGCCCGCCAGGTCGACGTCGATCATGACGACTTCGCCGGCGTTCGGATCGACCAGAAGCTCACGGACGTGACCCAGAACACGTCCGGAGACCGTGCGCACTTCCCACGACCGGATGTCGGCCTCGCCCTTCTGGACGTTCCAGCCTTTCAGCCGGCTCATGGGCACGAGACGCTCGCGCTCACGCGCATACGGGCCGATACCGGCCGCGTCTTTCGCGCCGGGGCGATGCTGTTTCTTCGCCATTGTCAGACTCCTGTGGTAGTGGCGGCGGCACCCGGGCCCGCGAGGAAATACCACGCCAACGCTGCCAGCACGACGACGAGAAGTATGATCCACACGATCGCGCGGGAACGACGCTGTGGTGCGACGCGAATCTCCGCCATGACGCCTCCGTAAATGTGCGGCTGAGTTCAGCGCAGCGTTCGTGCCCGAGGCCTGCCGAAGCGTCGGGGTCGCTATCACGGGCCAGGGAAAGGGGAAAGAGGTGGGACTTTCCCCGGGTCATGAGACGCGCCTCACATCCCCACAAGCCTCACATCCCCACAAAAAGAAAGCCGGCTCCTCGCCGGCCCTCTCTCGACGTTCTCGTCGTGCGTTACGGCGTCGTCGTCGTATCGCGCGTCGTGTCTATCGCCATCGTATCGATCGCGGTCGTCGCGCCTACCGACAGACCGGTCGACGGATACGTGGTTGCGGGCGGTGTCGCCATCGCGCCCGCGGTTGCGCCGGCCGCCGAATCGTACGCGGCATCATCACCGCCAGCGCACGCTGCGAGCGTCAGCACAGCCGCGACGGACGCAGCCATCATGAACTTGCGAACCATGGTTCCTACTCCTCCGAAGGGGTTGGCGCGCGCTCACTTTGCAATCCGCGTGCTCGGAGCCGCTCAGTTCGCGTAATACTCCTGGATGCAACGTGCGATCAGCTGCTGTAGCAGACGCGTCTGCACCTCGTCTCCAGCGTGGTGGCTCACCTGTGGCAACGAATACCACACATCCTTCAATGCGAGAAGGAGTTGCTCGGCGAGAATCCCCTTGCTTCTCGCCTCGGCCGCGCATTTGGCGAGCACAGCCTTGAGCTCATCGCCATGAGCTCCGTTCTCCAGAGATCGAGTGAGCGCAACCCGCAGCTCGGCGACGGTTGCGGCGTCGAGCGAGTGCGAACCGGGAGAACGGTCGAACGCCATCATGCTCGACGGGCCAGTGCGGAAGGGGAGAGACGGTCGGGTCGAAGCGAAAATGTTCATCCGTTTAACCGGCGTCAAGTATTGCGGGCTGGAACCGCCGCAAACTGCGACTCATTCGCCTCGAGAATCCCGAAAGCACGAAACATCTGTGCGATGCTGCACTGATTGGTGTGCGGATTGCGCCCCATGCGCGGCGTGTCAGCCGCCATTCGGGACTCGATGCGTATACCGCGTAAAACGGCGGACGAAGATCGTCCGCCTGGAAGACACGTCGTGCTGATCCTTTCCACGGACGTCGTCGCGGCCGCGCTCGTCGGAGCGCTCGTCGAAACCCTCGGTTATCTCGTTCGCTTCTTCACTCCTCCAGAGACACCTGACGACGCGATACGCCGTACCCGTCCGTCAGTCGCGATGGTCGATTGTGAGGATCCGACCCTGGTGAACATGGAAGTGCTCGGCCGCGCTCGCATGCGCGGCATTTCTGTGCTCATGTTCGGCTCCGCGGCGGCGCTCGTGAAGGTTCGCGAGCTTGCCGAGGAGCAGGAGCTCGACACCGTGATCATGCCCGCGACGCTCGACGAGCTCGATGAGAGTCTCAAGTCGGCGATCGCGAAGATCTGCTGACGGCACTTCATATATTGCGGGATGCCACTCCCCCCCCGACTCCTGCTGGCCCCCGCGATCCTCGTGATCGCATGCGCGCGTCCGGCGGCCATGAACGGTCCCATGCCTGCGACGAGTGCCGGCGTCGGCGTCGCGGCTGCGCTCGACACGACACTTCCAGCCCCATTCGATGGCGACACTGCCGCATGGGTTCGGAACACGCTCAGCGGACTCACCCTGCGTCAGCGCGTCGCGCAGATGGTGATGTTCTGGGTGCTCGGCGACTACAGCAGCGTCGACGACTCCACATTCAAGGAAGTGGTGCGCTGGGTGGAGTCCGAAGGCGTCGGCGGCATGACGATGTCCCTCGGCACGCCGATCGAAGTCGCCGCGAAGATCAACTACCTGCAGCGGCGGGCGTCCGTCCCGCTTCTGGTCTCGAGCGATCTCGAGCCGTCGCTCATGCGTCTCGAGGCGGCCATCTTCCCGCACTATCTGCTCGAGACGGGCGGCGCCACTTCCTTTCCGACGGCGATGGCCATCGCGGCGACCGGTCGAGATCAGGACGCATTCGACGTCGCGCGCGCCATTGGACAGGAGGCGCGCGCGGTGGGCATCCACGACAACTTCGCTCCCACGGTCGACGTCAACATCAATCCGAACAACCCCGTCATCGGAACGCGGTCCTTCGGTGAGAATCCGCAGCGCGTCGCGCGCCTTGCCGCGTTGTTCGTCCAGGGATCGCACGCCGGAGGAGTTCTCGCGACCGCCAAGCATTTCCCAGGACATGGCGACACCGACGTCGACTCGCACGTCGGTCTGCCGGTTGTGACCGCGGATCCGGCGCGGCTCAACGCCGTGGAGCTCGTGCCCTTCCGGGCCGCGATCGGCGCCGGAGCCGATCTCGTGATGTCGGCCCACATCGCGCTCCCGGCGCTGGGAGGCGACAGCACGACGCCGGCGACGCTCCGTCCTGATGTCATGGATGAGCTGCTGCGCGATTCACTCGGCTTTCGCGGCGTGGCCATCACGGATGCACTGAGCATGGAAGGGGTGGGGAAGGGCTACACGATCGAAGAGAGCGTGGTGCAGGCGGTCAAGGCGGGAACCGACATCCTGCTGCGTCCCGGAGACGACGCCACGCGCGCAATCGGTGCCGTCGTCGCGGCGGTGGAGCGTGGCGAGATCTCGCCGGCGCGCATCGACAGTTCCGTGACGCGCATTCTCTGGACGAAGGCGCGCGTGGGGCTCGCGAGCTCGCGCGAATCGGATCTCGAGAACATCCGCGACGTGGTGGCGAACGCCGAGCACAAGGCGCTGGCGCTCGATGTCGCGCAGCGCGCGATCACACTGATTCGCGACAGTGGTCTGGCGGTGCCGGTGCCGACCACCGCGCGCCGGATTGCGATTGTCAGCTACATGCCCGAGACCGAGCTGAAGGCGGGACGCATGTTCCAGCGCGAGCTGTCCCGTCTTCGCCCGGGGACCCGAGGCGTCGCGAAGCTGTCACCGACGACTGCGCAGTCGCAGCTCGACTCGCTCTCGGCGATGCTGCGCAACGCGGACGCGATCGTCCTGGCCGCGTACGTGCGCCGCGTCGAGGGCGAGGGCCGCACCAGCGTGCCGCCGCACGTCGCCGCATGGATCGACTCCGTCGGCGCGCAGCCGAACGCCGCGGTGATCGCGTTCGGGAACCCCTACATCATCCGGCAGTTCCCGCGGGCGAGGACGTACGTGACTACTTACGGAGTGGGAGACGCGCTCGAGACGGCGGCGGCGCGGGCGATGGCGGGAGTTGCGCCGATCGGGGGTAAATCGCCGGTGTCGTTGCCGGGATTCTTCCGGGCGGGGGATGGGATCGAGAGATAGTGCCTAGTGCCTAGTGCCTAGTGCTTAGTGCCTAGTGCTTGGTGC